>NZ_RHQO01000003.1:0-172340 GCF_003935475.1 Pseudomonas sp. p99-361
CAAACAAGGCGGCCGCGCGCGCCTGTCACAGGCGTTACTGGCCCGAAACAAACGTAGGAGCGAGCGCAGCTCGCGATTGCGCCGCGCGGGCGGCGCTCGATCTCACAGGCGCTGAAGATGCTCCGGCTACCCTTGCCAGGAACCATAGAATCTCCCACAGGTACCGCAGGAGCAGGTTTGTTGTTTCAAAGCGCGTGGTCAATCAAGCTTTCGAGCACAGCAGAGCGACAGTCATGACTGTCACGCACATCACCATCATGGGCACAGCCTGCCAACAACAGGGTACTCACCCCAACCACACAGCGCCTGCCAGCGATTGGAATTTCATCATGCGACACGCTCCTGTTACCCCCACGAGAAACCGAGAACGTACTACCAGATAAGCCGCCTTTTTAATTGTCCTCGCGCCATCATACTCCCGAGTCTCACTCGGAAAAACTGACAGCTCAGAAGTGACTACGCCTCGGTGGCCGGGCGCTCCTTGTACAACTGAACCATGAAGGTGGTGCCATACACGGCATTGGAGGTCATGGAGATGTGCCCGCCGTGGGCGTGGGCAACTTCCTTGACAATGAACAGACCAAGGCCGATGGACCGCAGCCCTTCCTGGCGGTCGCTGCCGCGCGTCATTGGCTCGTACAAGGTGGGTATCACTGCTTCGGCGATGGCGGGGCCGTGGTTGTGCACGCTGATCAGCACGCTGTCCGCGAAACAGTCAGTGGTCACCGTAATCGGCTGGCGCAAGTCACCGTAGGCAACGCTATTGGCGACTAGGTTGCCGATCATTTGCTGCAGCCTGTCCTGATCCACTTCGAACATGGCCTGCCCGCGGGAAAGATGGCGAATACTGGCGTGGCAGAAGGTGATCCTCAGCTCGCTGACACATTGATCCACCACCCGCAACAGGTCGACTCGCTGACGCTTGATGCTGATGCCCTGGCCTAGCCTGACCGAGGCGAAATCCAGCAGGTCGACGATCATGCGCTGCGCGCGCTCGGCCGATGTGTTGATGCTGCCCAACAGGCGCCGGGCCCGCTCGCCCTGCGCATCACGCCCCAGCAGTTCGGTGGCCATCCGGATAGCGGTCATGGGGTTTTTCAAATCATGGCTGGCAACCGCCACCATCTGCTCGGCCAGTAGCGCACGCCGCTGGGCCTCGGCGTAGGCCAGCGCCAGGTCGTCCTGTGCGCGCTGCAGGGCATGCTCGGCGCTGATTTTTTGCGCCAGCAGTTCCTCGGCCCGTTGCATGGCCTGAAACACCGTGTGCTCGTTACGATCACGCTCGCTGGTACTGAACAAGGCCAGCTGAAAGCGAACCCCTTCAGCGGTTTCACGGCGCACGGCATTGAGCAGCATGGCCACCACGTGACCATCGCGGTGACGCAGGCCGACCTTCACCTCGGAAATCGAGCCCTGCAAGTTCAGCAAAGGCCCCCAGTGGGTAAGCTGGAAGGTACGGCCCACGGTGGTCAGCAACTGATCGAAACTGCGCTGTTTCAACTGCGCTACGTCATACCCCAGCCAGTTGCCAAAGGTGGCGTTGCAGCGCAGCAGTGTGCCGTCCGCCTCCATGACGACCAGGCCGCAAGGCGCATGCTCGAAGTAAGACGCGTCGAACATCACGGTCGGATCATTCACGGCCCAGCCCCAGGCGGGCGAAAAACCCGTCCATGGCCGCGGCGCAGGCGCTGGAGGCGCTGAGCTGCGGGTAATGGCCCATGTTGTCCACCAGTACAAGCTGGCTGCTGGGCATCACCCTTTCCAGGAACTCGCCCACGGCCACCGGAACTACCGGGTCCACTCTGCTTTGCAGGATCAGCGTCGGCACATTCAAGCCTTTCACATCCTCGCGGTGGTCGGACAAGAAGATCACGCGGGCGAAATGCCGGGCGATCTCTGCGTTGGTGCGACGGAAGCTGCTGGCCAACTCTTCCTGCATCGCGGGCTCACCCGACGCACCCATCAGCACAGGCGCCATGGTGCTGGACCAGCCAAGGTAATTCTCATCGATCATCGACAGCAGCTCCAGCACTTCCTTCTGACTGAAGCCGCCGTTGTAACCGTTCGAGTCGATGTAACAAGGCGACCCCCCGATCAACACCAGCCCCGCGATTCTGCCTGGCTGCCGTAGCTCGGCCAGCACACCGATCATGGCACTGACCGAATGCCCCGCAATAATGACCGGGCCCTGGCCGAAATCATCGATGATTGCGTTCAGGTCATCGGCATAGCCCAACAGGGTCGAGTATTTCGCTCTGTCGTAGGCAGCGAGATCGGACTGCCCAGCACCGACCAGGTCGTAGGTGATGACACGCATGTGTGGAATGAAATGCGGCGACAACGCCTTCCACATTGACTGGTCGCAGCCAAAACCGTGAGACAGAATCAGGGTAGCCGGGCCATCACCCTCGATATGTACATTGTTACGCTGCTGTACAGTCATACATATCCCGATTTCGGTCGACATTGCGCTGATAAAACCAACCAGTCCATGCTGCCTGAGAGCATAGTGGACTGCATATCAAGCTGCCTGTAGTGCTTGCTGAATGACATTGAGCGCGAAGCCAACCCACTTTCGAAGCCTTAAACCGGCACCATACAGGATGCAGATGGATAGTTCCGAAAAAACCATCGATCACGGAGCTTTTGTATGCCCTAGCGCTCGGTCAGGTGAACGCCGATAGCAAAAGCCGCCACGACCAGCACCACCTCGACCACGACATAAGCAACCAGGAATTCATCGGAAAACATGACAGGGTCTCTGAGACGCCGCAGCGCACAATGCGCTGTGGGAATGGCTCAGAGCCATCAACGCCGGCAAAAGTTCAGTCACGGTGCGGCGCTGCCCAGCAGGGGCTGGGGCGGCCGAAGCCGTGCACCGTTTTCGGGAAAAGGCTCGGCTGCGACAGGCAGGTTTTCGAACCGCATTTGCCCGGTTTGCGCACTAATCTGTGCGCTGTAATCGCCTATTCTCGCGCATACCAATCGAATAGTCTGGCGCCATCATATTCAAGGAGCCTGATGATGGCCGCTATGAAATTGCACTTTCTGTTCGACCCGCTCTGTGGTTGGTGCTATGCCAGCGCCGACACGCTGAGGCACCTGGCAGAGCGCTTCGCCGGTGAGCTGGAGATGCACCCTACAGGGCTTTTCGCAGGGCCAGGTGCACGGCAGATAAACGCTGAGTTTGCCCACTTCGCCCGGGCCAACGACTTGCGAATCGCTTCACTCACCGGCCAGCCTTTCAGCGAGTTATATTTCAAGCAGATTCTCGCTGGCCGCTCGCTGCGGTTCGACTCAATGCCGGTCAGCCGTGCGCTTACCCTGGCCCGAGGGTACGGCAAGGCGCTGGAGCCAAAGCTGTACGCGGCACTTCAAACAGCGCGCTACGTGGATGGCCTTGATACCTCGTCGCCCGACGTAGTGGCGGCCTGCACTGCCAACTTCCTGGGCCAGGAGGGTTTCACGGCCGATACGCAGGCACTGCTCGCGGCGCTTACCCAGCAAGAGCGACTGGCCAGCCAAACCTCGGCCCGCTTCACCGAAGCGCAGGCACTGATGCGCAAAGCGGGCGCAAATGGTGTGCCGCTGTTGCTGGTCGAGCTCGACCAGCGCATGCATGCCTTCAGCGGGCCAGACCTCTACAACCAGCCAGACCGCCTGATCGCTACGATCGAGCAGTTCAGGCAGGCTGCAGTCTGAAGCCGCCAAGCACGGTGTTTGCCGCCAGGCTGCACTAGAAGTTGGCGCCCACGCTGAACGGCAAAGTGCGCATCGGGTGATCAGTGCGACAGTGCAGGAGTCTTCCAGTACCCGCACCACTTCATCCACCGACAGCCGCGCATTGATCGGCACCTTGACCATCGTCGCCTTGTACAGCGCCACTTCCGCTTCGACCAGTTCCACGCGGTTGGCGGCAAGAATCGCCACATGCTCGCCAACGCCCACGCCAAGCGTACCCAGCGCTGATGCCAGGCGGTTGCTGCGCCGTTCCAACTGCGCGTAGGTCAGGCGCGTCTGGCTGACCGCCACGGCGATGTGGTCCGCCCACTAGCGGGCACTTCGGGTAATGATCGATCCAAGGTTCACGTTATTGTTCTCGTCGACAGAAAGACATCGACGATGCTAATCAGCTGTGCGCGCGCAGATGAAATACCAGATTCAGATGTGGGCCATGCCTTTATTGGCTGGCGTACCGCGAGTGGCCGCCGGCAGCTCGGTGATCGTCCGGGGGATTGCGGGCGCTCAGCTGTAATACTTCAAAGGAGGTGTCAGCGCTGATGAAGCGCTTTTGTCAGTAAAAAACAACGCCCCGCACAAGTCGGGGCGTGTAAGGCCGATCAGTGGGCTTTCACACAGCCTGACTAGCTCTGCTCCAGACGGGCTGATTTCTCCATAACGTCGTACGATCAAAGGTAAACCTGTATCGACGTGCAGAGCCGAGCACTGAATCACATCAGCGGTCAGAAATCGTCCGGTGGGCTCTTCTCGAACTTCCACTCTGTGTGTTTTCGAGCTTGGTTAAAACTCTTGCAGTTGAAAACGAATTCATTGCGATCAGAGTCTTTCGAAAGACTGGCGAGGATCTGATCATACGTGCTACCCGAACAATTCTTCTCGTTTGGGGCAGGTACTTTCTCATCCGCCTGTGCTGACAGGCTACACGCCATAACGATGGCTGCGGAAATTCCCACTATGTGTTTCATAACGTCCTCATTCATGACTCAGGGTAATCCGGTACCCTGACCTACCTAGGCACGAGTGACAGGAGGTCCTGAATCGCTCGCGCATTGCACAGTTTGCATGGGTTGCTGACCCCGGCAGCATCATAGCGGGTGGGGCGCCGACACTCCACCCCACTTCTCTGAGTGTCTTGGCAGGGGCAGCTTCAGGTCGGGAGCAGCCGATCACCATTGCCTTTCTCGGCCCAATGCGCACGCTTATGCCCGATGGCGGCATTACCGTTGGCTAGGTTGCCCATCATCACGATCAATGGCCTGAGATACGGGAGGCTGTTCGCAGCCCGCTACTCAGCCGCCTGCATCAGCTCCAGCGTAATGTTATCTGGCCCGGTCACATACACCACCAGCGTACCCTTGCGTGGGCCTGCGGGGATCGGTTGAGGCGTACCCCTGGCCTGCCAGCCCGCTTGCTCGATGCGACCGAGTACGGCGTGCATGTCTTGCACGCTCAATGCCAGATGCGCTGAGCCAATCGCAGATGCCGTAGGCGGAGTGACACCGTGGCGGGCACCCTGCGAATATTCCAGCAACTCCACTCGGCTGCCATCCGGCCCTTTCACTATCGCCGTTCGCACCTTCGGGTCGGCGGTGCCGGTTACATCGAGAATGAATGGTCCTCCCATTTCCGACTGGCGTTCGAGCGTGAAACCAAGCCCGATTGTCCAGAAGCGAATGGCTTCTTCCAGTGAGCTGACGGCGAAGCCAATATGATCGACGGCATAGACGCTGTGGTTGGAATTCATCAAGTCATCCTTCAAGGGGGACGGTCACGTCGGACCGGCATCAACCATGGCGGCCGATCCTCGCAGGTTTGGGGATCAGGTACCGCCCCCGTATAACTGCCGCCACACCTATGCGACAATACGCTCAATGTCTGGTCTCAACCCCACATTTATCGCCCAACAGCTCGGGCATGGCGTGCAGATGCTCTTATCGACTTGTGCGCGCTGGATTGACTCGTCCAACCACTGGTCAGAACTGGAAAAGCGCCAGACTGGTCCCAAATTGGTCCGCAGCTGCAAAGAAGCCACGTAAGTTATTGATAGGTAAGCTCCTTGATCTCCACCGCCAACATCACCATGCAGTTCGGCTCCAAGCCGCTGTTCGAAAACGTTTCTGTCAAATTCAACAACGGCAACCGCTACGGCCTGATCGGCGCCAACGGCTGCGGCAAGTCGACTTTCATGAAGATCCTCGGCGGTGACCTGGAGCCTTCGGGTGGCCAGGTCATGCTCGAACCCAACACCCGCCTGGGCAAGCTGCGCCAGGACCAGTTCGCCTACGAGGAATTCACCGTCATCGACACGGTGATCATGGGCCACGGCCAGCTGTGGAAGGTCAAGGCTGAGCGCGACCGTATCTACTCGCTACCGGAAATGTCCGAGGAAGACGGCATGGCCGTCGCCGAACTGGAAACCGAATTCGCCGAAATGGACGGCTACACCGCCGAGTCGCGCGCCGGCGAACTGCTGCTGGGCCTGGGTATTCCGCTGGAGCAGCACTTCGGCCCGATGAGCGAAGTGGCCCCTGGCTGGAAGCTGCGTGTGCTGCTGGCCCAGGCGCTGTTCTCGGACCCGGACGTGCTGCTGCTCGACGAACCGACCAACCACCTGGACATCAACACCATCCGCTGGCTCGAAACGGTCCTCACGGCGCGTAACAGCACCATGATCATCATTTCCCACGACCGCCACTTCCTCAACAGCGTGTGCACCCACATGGCTGACCTGGACTACGGCGAGCTGCGCCTGTTCCCGGGCAACTACGACGAGTACATGACGGCCGCCACCCAGTCGCGCGAGCAATTGTTGGCGGACAACGCCAAGAAGAAAGCCCAGATCGCCGAACTGCAGACCTTCGTCAGCCGCTTCTCGGCCAACGCTTCGAAAGCCAAGCAGGCCACTTCGCGCGCCAAGCAGATCGACAAGATCCAGCTGGCCGAGGTGAAACCGTCCAGCCGCGTCAGCCCGTTCATTCGCTTCGAACAAACCAAAAAGCTGCACCGCCAGGCCGTGGTCGTCGAGAAAATGGCCAAAGCTTTCGATGACAAGGTGCTGTTCAAGAACTTCGACCTTACCGTGGAAGCGGGTGAGCGCGTGGCGATCATCGGCCCCAACGGTATCGGCAAGACCACCCTGCTGCGCACCTTGGTCGGCGAAATGACCCCAGATGCCGGTTCGGTGAAGTGGACCGACAGCGCCGAAGTCGGCTACTACGCGCAAGACCACGCCCACGACTTCGAAGACGACATGACCCTGTTCGACTGGATGGGCCAGTGGACATCCGGCGAGCAGGTGATCCGCGGCACCCTGGGGCGCATGCTGTTCTCCAACGACGAGATCCTCAAGTCGGTGAAGGTGATTTCCGGTGGTGAACAAGGCCGCATGCTGTTCGGCAAGCTGATCCTGCAAAAGCCCAACGTGCTGGTGATGGACGAACCGACCAACCACCTGGACATGGAGTCGATCGAAGCACTCAACCTGGCGCTGGAAAACTACCCAGGCACCCTGCTGTTCGTCAGCCACGACCGCGAATTCGTTTCGTCGCTGGCTACCCGCATCATCGAGCTCTCGGCCGATGGCGTGGTGGACTTCAGCGGTACCTACGACGACTACCTGCGTAGCCAGGGTGTGTTGGTCTGATTGAGCGGTAAGGCCTGGCCGCCTTCGACGGCCAGGCCTTGCGCCACAGCGCAGGCCTCTCGACGAAAAATTCGTTAGCCTGCTTTCATTTCCTTCGCGCAACGGCCATGATGGATTCACGCCCAACCGCCCGCCCGCGAACGAGCCCATGACCGCGCAACAACCTGCTCCCCCCAGCGATAGCTTGCACATAACCCTGCAAATCCTGTCGATTGTCTTCTACACCTTCATTGCCTTCCTCTGCATCGGCCTGCCGATCGCTGTACTGCCCAGCCATGTGCACGATCAGCTGGGCTTTGGCGCCGTGATAGCGGGTGTGACCATCGCCTTGCAATACCTGGCCACCCTGCTCAGCCGGCCATTAGCCGGCAGGGTGGCCGATACCCTGGGCGGCAAGCGGGCAATAGGCTATGGCCTGCTGGGTATAGCCGGCTGCGGTGTGCTGACCCTGCTGTCCGCCTGGGCGCTGAACCTGCCAACCCTCAGCCTGGGCCTACTGCTTGCCGGGCGCCTGCTGCTGGGCATAGCCCAGGGGTTGATCGGCGTAGCGACCCTGAGCTGGGGAATCAGCCAGGTCGGCCCTGAACACACCGCCCGGGTCATTTCATGGAACGGCATCGCCTCTTATGGTGCCATCGCCATCGGCGCGCCGGTGGGGGTGCTGGCCGTAGACGGGCTGGGCTTCAGCGTGCTGGGCCCGGCGCTGCTGGGGTTGGCAGCCATTGCCCTGCTGGTGCTGCGCAAACGCCCCGACGTGGCGGTGACGCGCGGCGAGCGCCTGCCCTTCTGGTCGGCGTTCGGCCGGGTGGCGCCGTGTGGTGTTGGCCTGACCCTGGCTTCCATCGGGTACGGCACCCTGACCACCTTTGTCACCCTGTATTACCTTGAGCGTGGCTGGGCCGGCGCAGCCTGGTGCCTGAGCGCGTTTGGCGTGTGCTTCATCATCTCCCGGCTGCTGTTCGTCAACGCGGTCAACCGCTTTGGTGGCTACAACGTCGCGGTCGCCTGCATGGCCACCGAAGTGCTCGGACTTGGCCTGCTGTGGCTGGCGCCCTCACCACCGTGGGCGTTGCTGGGCGCCGGACTGACCGGCTTTGGGCTGTCGCTGGTGTACCCGGCACTGGGCGTCGAAGCCATCAGGCAGGTACCCAGCAGCAGCCGGGGTGCCGGGCTGAGCGCCTACGCGGTGTTCTTCGACATGGCCCTGGCCCTCGCCGGGCCGGTAATGGGGGCGGTTGCCGCGCACCTGGGCTATGCCTCGATCTTCTGCGTGGCCGCCCTGCTGGCACTGGCCGGCGTCGGGCTGACGCTGCTACTGGCGCGGCGTGGCCGTGGCCGCTGAGCGCTCGGCCAATTGCGGCGCCCCCAGCGCCTCGCTGAAGAACGCTGCGGTTTCACGTTGCAGTGAGTGGTGGATATGCCGACGGTCAACGCCTTCGGCATCCTTGCACAGCACCGGCATGCGCTGGTATTGCTCGGCATCGCAACGGGCCATGAACACGAAATGCCCGGCACCGGCCAACAGCCGGTAATCCGGTGTGACTGGCAGCTTGCGGGCCAGCGCTGCGGCGTTGCGGTCCACGGCCACCAACTGGTCGCTGTCGCCGCTGTAGATCAATGCCGGCACCTGCACCCCGGCCAGGGCATGCCGCCCGAACAGCAGGCTGAGCGGCGCCATCAACATCACCGCGCCGACACGCGGGTCGGCCTTGGGGCCAAGCTCACTGCGGTCGGCTATCAATATGCCGTGGGTCTTGCAGGCGTCGGCGTCGTTCGGGCGTTCCAGGCAGTACTGGCGCAAACGCTCCAGGTCCGGGTGCGCGCCAGACAAGATCAACGCCGTTTCACCACCCGCCGAGTAGCCGATCACACCCACCTTGCCGTCCGTCAGGTACGGGCCCACCACGCTGTCTGCGCGGGCCGCGGTGATCGCGGCGCTGAGCTGCAACGGCCGGCCATACAGATTGCTCAGGGTGCCCAGGCGGCTGTGGTCGCGGGTGTTGTCCCCGGGGTGGACCACCGCCACCACCACGAACCCTGCGCGCGCCAACGCCGTAGCCAGGTAATGCAACGCCAGCGGGCTGCCGGTATTGCCGTGCGACAGCACCAACAGCGGGAAGCGCCCCATGGCGATGGGGGCCTCTTCGGCCACGTCGAGCGGGTAGCCATCGATACGGCTACTGCGGGCCGGGCCCAGCGCTGGGTAGAACGCCAGCGCCTGCATGGGCCGGTTATCGACCGGGTCGGTCAGGGTCATGTGATGCAGGCCTGCTGCCCATTGCGCAGCCTCGGCATGGGCCAGCAGGCAGGCGCACAGCGCCAGCGTCAACACGCAACGGGGGAGAGTCATCGGCCAGCGGCTCCTTGCGTGGCAATGCGATAACCCAGCATAGGCCTGGCCCCGCAGGCGCCGCATGAAAACTGGATGAAACCGGCGTTATGCCAGGCCTGCACGCGCACCCTGCATTTGCACCTGGCGGCGAACCCGTGGCATAGATGACGGTCAACGGTTTTATCTGACCGCTTCAGCGCCCTTGAAGGAGTTTCATGCATGAGCAAATCTGCCTACGTGCCACCCAAGGTCTGGCGCCCTGACGCTGCATCCGGGGGCCAGTTCGCCAGCATCAACCGCCCCGTCGCCGGCCCTACCCATGACAAGGACCTGCCCAAGGGCAAGCAACCGCTGCAGCTGTATTCCCTGGCCACACCCAACGGCGTGAAGGTCACCATTGCCCTGGAAGAGCTGCTTCAACTCGGCCACGCTGGCGCGGAATACGATGCCTGGCTGATCCGCATCGGCGAAGGCGACCAGTTTTCCAGCGGCTTCGTTCACGTCAACCCCAACTCCAAGATCCCCGCGCTGCTCGACTGCAGCCAGGAACCACCGGTGCGAGTCTTCGAGTCCGGCTCGATCCTGTTGTACCTGGCAGAAAAGTTCGGCGCCCTGCTGCCGACAGCGCCTGCTGCGCGCACCGAGTGCCTGAACTGGCTGTTCTGGCAGATGGGAGCGGCGCCCTACCTGGGTGGCGGCTTCGGTCATTTCTATGTGTACGCGCCGGAGAAGTTCGAGTACGCCATCAACCGCTTCACCATGGAGGCCAAGCGTCAGCTCGATGTGCTTGACCGGCGCCTGGCCGAAAGCCGATACCTGGGCGGTGAGGCATACAGCATCGCCGATATTGCCGTATGGCCCTGGTACGGCCAGTTGGTACTGGGCAACCTGTACGGCGCAGCAGAGTTCCTGGCGGTGCACGAGTACCCGAACGTACAGCGCTGGGCCCAAGAGATTGCCCAGCGCAAGGCAGTGCAACGCGGCACCCGGGTGAACCGCACCTGGGGCGACGAAGCCAGCCAGGTGCCCGAACGGCATTCGGCTGCGGATCTGGACAACTGATACAACGCGCGCCGGAGGTGGCCCTGTGGTGATACAGGGCCGCCGCTGCCAATGCCTGCCGCGTACTCGGGCATGACAATGCCCACCTGCACAAAACCGTTTGCCCCTGCGCAAACCTGCGTCCGCGTAGCCCTTCTTGTACACTCCCCGCAATAGCCCCCACCTGTACATTGTTTGGTGAACGCATGATCGAGGTAACCGAGGTTTCCATTGCCGAGCTGCGCGACGCGCTCGAATCGGGCCGCACGACGGCGGTCGAGCTGGTCAAGGCCTACCTGGCCCGCATTGATGCCTACGACGGCGCCGACACGGCCACCGCCCTGAACGCCGTAGTGGTGCGCAACCCGCAGGCGCTGCAAGAAGCCGAGGCCTCCGATGCCCGCCGCGCCAAGGGCCAACTGCTGAGCCCGCTCGACGGCATTCCCTACACCGCCAAGGACAGCTACCTGGTCAAAGGCCTGACTGCGGCATCGGGCAGCCCGGCCTTCAAAGACCTGGTGGCCCAGCGCGACGCTTTCACCATCGAGCGCCTGCGCGCCGCCGGGGCCATATGCCTGGGCAAGACCAACATGCCGCCCATGGCCAACGGGGGGATGCAGCGCGGTGTGTATGGCCGCGCTGAAAGCCCGTACAACGCCCATTACCTGACCGCGCCGTTCGCCTCGGGCTCTTCCAACGGCGCCGGCACGGCTACCGCCGCCAGTTTCAGCGCTTTCGGCCTGGCCGAAGAAACCTGGTCCAGTGGCCGCGGCCCCGCCTCGAACAATGGCCTGTGCGCCTACACGCCCTCGCGTGGGGTGATTTCGGTGCGCGGCAACTGGCCGCTGACGCCGACCATGGACGTGGTGGTGCCCTATGCGCGCACCATGGCCGACCTGCTGGAGGTACTCGACGTGGTGGTCGCCGATGACCCCGACAAGCGTGGCGACCTGTGGCGCCTGCAGCCGTGGGTGCCGATCCCCGCGGCCTCCGCGGTGCGCCCGGCGTCGTACCTGGACCTGGCCACCGATGCCGGCGCCCTCAAGGGCAAACGCTTCGGCGTGCCGCGCATGTACATCAATGCCGACGACGCAGCCGGCACTTCGCAAAAGCCCGGTATCGGGGGCCCTACCGGCCAGCGCATCCACACCCGCGCCAGCGTTATCGCCTTGTGGCACCAGGCATGTCAGGCCCTGGAAGCGGCCGGCGCGCAAGTGGTGGACGTCGATTTCCCGCTGGTGTCCAACTGCGAAGGGGACCGCCCCGGCGCACCCACGGTGTACAACCGCGGCATCGTCAGCAAGGAATTCCTGCACGACGAGCTGTGGGAGCTGTCGGGCTGGGGCTTCGATGATTTCCTGCGCGCCAATGGCGACCCCAAGCTCAACCGTCTGGCGGATGTCGATGGGCCTCAGATTTTCCCGCACGACCCGGGCACCCTGCCCAACCGCGAAGACGACCTTGCAGCCGGCATGGACGAATACGTCAACATGGCCAAGCGTGGCTTGAAAACCTGGGACCAGATCGAGACCCTGCCCGATGGGCTGCGCGGCCTGGAGCGGACCCGCAAGCTGGACCTGGAAGACTGGATGGACGCCCAAGGCCTGGACGCCGTGCTGTTCCCCACCGTGGCCGATGTCGGCCCGGCCGATGCCGACGTCAACCCGGTATCGGCGGACATCGCCTGGAGCAACGGCGTATGGGTGGCCAATGGCAACCTGGCGATCCGCCACCTTGGCGTACCGACCGTGACCGTACCGATGGGCGTCATGGCCGACATCGGTATGCCGGTGGGCCTGACCTTCGCCGGGCGGGCCTACAGCGACAATGCCCTGCTGACCTTTGCGGCCGCCTTTGAAGCGACCGGTTCGCGCCGCATTGTGCCGCCGCGCACCCCCGCGCTGGGTTGACCCCCCCACGGCAACGCCCTTCAGGCAACCGTCGCTAAAATCAACGATTCGTGTAAATATACACAAATCGTTGATTTTAGCGGCTCGTTGCCCATGACACCCACTGCCGAGCGCCAGCTCACCCTCACCGTGCTCAAGGCCGCCATCCAGGCCTTGGGCAGCGTTGCCGCGCGCAACATGGAAATCCTCCTGCACGACCTCGACCATCCCGAGCACTCGGTGGTGGCTATCGTCAATGGCCACCTTTCCGGTCGCAGCATCGGCAGCCCGATCCTTGCCGCCCCGGAACAGGACCAGGGTTTCAAGGCCCTGATGCAGGCCTCGGCCGACCAGCAGGGTTGTGAGCCGGTGGTGCTGCCCGACTACCCCACTACCCTCAAGGGCCGCACGCTGCGCAGCGCCACCGCGATATTCCGCGACAGCAGCGGGCACCCGTTTGCCAGCCTGTGTGTGAACACCGATGTTACCGGCCTGGACGCGGCCATGCAGTTCCTCCAGCACTTCCAGCCCCTGGGCGCTACGCCGACCGCCACCGAGCCTGCCGACATGGCGCTGCTGATGAGCGAAATCATCCAGGGCGCACTGCAGCGCAACGGCCAAGGGCGAATGAACAAGCAGGCCAAGCTCGAAGCTGTGCGCGTGATGCAGGAGCGTGGCCTGTTCATCGTCAAGGGCGGCGTCGAGAAGGCCGCCAGCGCACTCGGCGTGACCCGCTACACCATCTACAACTACCTCGAACAACTGCGCGGAGCCAGCCTATGACCTTGCACATCCCTACGCCCCTGATCGAATCACGCCCGCTGTCGCTGGCTGCCGGGCGCAACATCTGGCTCAAGCTTGACGCCCTGCAGCCTTGTGGCTCGTTCAAGCTGCGCGGGGTGGGCCACGCCTGCGAGGTTCATTACGCGCAGGGTGCCAGGCACCTGGTGTCGTCCTCGGGGGGCAATGCCGGCCTGGCGGTGGCCTACGCCGGGCGCAAACTGGGGGTGCCGGTGACCGTGGTGGTGCCCGAGACCACCACCGAACGGGCCAAGGAACTGCTGCGCCTGGAAAATGCCAAGGTACTGGTACACGGCAGCTCGTGGCAGGAAGCCAACGAACTGGCACTGACCCTGGTAGGCGCTGGCGATGCCTTCATTCACCCCTTCGACGACCCGCTGCTGTGGGCCGGGCATGCCAGCCTGGTCGACGAAGTGGTTGCGACCGGCTTCAAGCCCGATGCGGTCGTGCTGTCGGTGGGGGGTGGCGGGCTGCTCAGCGGCGTGGTCGAGGGGCTGCAACGCAATGGCTGGGCGGACGTGCCGGTGCTGGCCGTGGAGACGACCGGCGCTGCCTCGCTGCACGCGGCCATGCAAGCCGGGCACACCGTGGCGTTGCCGCGCATTGCCTCGATCGCCGGCTCGCTGGGTGCCAAGCGGGTGGCCGAACAGGCGCTGGCCTGTACGCGTCGGCAACCGGTACACAGCCACCTGGTCAGCGACCGTGCCGCGCTGCAGGCTTGCGAACGCTTTCTGCAAGACCATCGGCTACTGGTGGAGCCCGCCTGTGGCGCCGCGTTGGCGCTGGCCTACGACGCCAGCGCCATGGCGCGTTACCCGAACGTGCTGGTGGTGGTATGCGGGGGTGCTACCGCCACTTTGGAACAGATACAGGCGTGGTTGCGACAGGTCGACTGATACGGGCTGTCATCTGTCTGTTTCCTTTGCCGTGTATCACTGAACCCGACACTGCCGGCGACTCTGCCCGGCAGTGGCAGCCACGCAAAGGAAAAATGCCCTGCGCCCTTTCGATCTGCGGCAAGGGAAGGCACAATGCGTGTCCTTTTTTTGGCCGGCCTGGCCGGGGGCCTTTAAATGATCAAGACGCCGTACTACCTCATCGATAAAACCAAGCTGCTCAGCAACATGGAGAAGATCGCCTACGTGCGCGAACACTCCGGTGCCAAGGCACTGCTCGCCCTCAAGTGCTTTGCCACCTGGTCGGTATTCGACCTGATGCAGCAGTACATGGACGGCACCACCTCGTCTTCCCTGTTCGAGCTCAAGCTCGGCCGCCAGAAGTTTGCCGGCGAGACCCACGCCTACAGCGTGGCCTGGGCCGACGACGAGGTCGAGGAAATGCTCGAGAACTGCGACAAGATCATCTTCAACTCGATCGGCCAGCTGCAACGCTTTGCCGACCAGTCCGAAGGCAAGGTGCGCGGCCTGCGCGTCAACCCGCAGGTCAGCAGCTCCGACTACTTGCTGGCCGACCCGGCCCGGCCGTTCAGCCGCCTGGGCGAATGGGACCCGGCCAAGATCGAGCAGGTGATCGGCCAGATCTCTGGCTTCATGTTCCACAACAACTGCGAGAACGGTGACTTCGGCCTGTTCGACAAGATGCTCACGCACATCGAAGAGCGCTTCGGCCACCTGCTGCACCAGGTCGAGTGGGTCAGCCTGGGCGGCGGCATCCACTTCACCGGTGAAGACTACGCAGTAGACGCCTTCTGCGCGCGCCTCAAGGCCTTCGCGCAAACCTACGGGGTGCAGGTGTACCTGGAGCCTGGCGAAGCCGCCATCACCAACAGCGCCTCGCTGGAAGTGACCGTGCTCGACACCTTGTACAACGGCAAGCACCTGGCCGTGGTCGACAGCTCGATCGAAGCGCACCTGCTCGACCTGCTGATCTACCGCCTGAACGCCAAGATGGCCCCCAACGACGGCGAGCACACCTACATGGTCTGCGGCAAATCGTGCCTGGCCGGTGACATCTTCGGTGAGTACCAGTTCGACCGCCCATTGGCCATTGGCGATCGCCTGTCGTTCGTAGACACGGCCGGTTACACCATGGTCAAGAAAAACTGGTTCAACGGTTTGAAAATGCCGTCCATCGCGGTCAAGCAACTCGACGGCAGCGTCGAGGTCGTCCGTGAGTTCGGTTTTGAAGACTACGTTTCCAGCCTGTCGTAAGGCCGGCTTCCCAAGTAAGGAGCAACAGGTAAATTGAAGAAGAACGTTCTTATCATTGGTGCAGGAGGTGTCGCCAAGGTGGTGGCCCACAAGTGCGCGCAGCATAACGACGAATTGGGTCGTATCGCTATCGCGTCACGGAACATCTCCAAATGCCAGGCCATCATCGACAGCGTCAAGGCCAAGGGTAGCCTCAAGGTTCCCGCCGACATCCAGGCCTTCTCGCTCAATGCCCTCGATGTCGAGGCGACCAAGGCGCTGATCCGCGAGACCGGGTCGCAGATCGTGATCAACGTCGGTTCCGCCTTCCTCAACATGTCGGTGCTGCGTGCCTGCATCGATACCGGTGTCGCCTACCTGGACACCGCCATCCACGAAGAGCCGGGCAAGATCTGCGAGACCCCGCCGTGGTACGGCAACTACGAGTGGAAACACCTCGAAGAGTGCCAACAAAAGAACATTACCGCCATTCTCGGGGTCGGCTTTGACCCGGGTGTGGTCAACAGCTACGCAAAACTTGCGCAGCAACAGTATTTCGACAGCATTGATTCGATCGACATTCTCGACGTCAATGCCGGCTCGCATGGCAAGTACTTCGCCACCAACTTCGACCCGGAAATCAACTTCCGCGAGTTCACCGGGCAAGTGTGGAGCTGGCAGAATAGCCAGTGGACCAGCAACACCATGTTCGAAGTCAAGCGTACCGACGACCTGCCGGTGGTTGGCTCGCAAAACCTGTACCTCACGGGCCATGACGAAGTTCACTCGATTTCGAAGAACCTCAACGTGCCGAATGTGCGCTTCTGGATGAGCTTCGGCGAGCACTACATTAATGTGTTCACGGTGCTGAAAAACCTTGGGCTGCTCAGCGAGCAACCGGTGAAAACGGCCGAAGGCCTGGAAGTGGTGCCGCTGAAAGTGGTCAAGGCCGTGCTGCCAGACCCGGCCTCGCTGGCCCCGGGCTACACCGGCAAGACCTGCATCGGCGACCTGGTCAAAGGCACCAAGAACGGCCAACCGCGCGAAGTGTTCATCTACAACGTGGCCGACCACGAAGAGGCCTACGCCGAAACCGATAGCCAGGGCATCTCCTACACCGCAGGCGTACCGCCAGTGGCTGCGGCCCTGCTGGTTGCCCGTGGCGAGTGGGATGCCAAACGCATGGTCAACGTCGAGGAACTGCCAGCCGAGCCGTTCCTCAAGGCGCTGGACGTGATGGGCCTGCCGACCCGCGTCAAGGATGAAAAAGGTGATCGTCCTTGGGACGCTGAAGCCTAAGCGGTAACAAGAAGGGGCGCCACTGTGGCGCCCCTTCTGCTTTCGCTGGCCGCTTACGCTTCAGTTGGCCTCGGCCGTGAGCTTCGCGCGCTCACCGAGTTTTTCCAGCAGCGCCTTGGCCAGGGCCTTGTCCGAGAACGGGTTTTGCCCGGTAATCAACTCGCGATCCACCACCACATTCGGTTGCCAGGCCTTGGCATAACCCATGTCGCCTCCGGCCATCGCCATCGCGTTCGCCGGGTAGAACAACAAGCGCTGGTCCTTGAGCGAACGCTCGAACACCTGCTCCTCCGGGTCAGAGAAGATGGTCATCTTGTAGCCCTGGTACACCCAGTCTTTGGCTGCAGCCGGCTCCCCACGCGCCAGCGCGGCCTGGTAGCCGACCGGGTCCTGCTGCGCCGACAGCAAAGCGATCGGGCCGTGGCAGATAGCCGCTGTGGGTTTGCCTGCCTGGTGGAAATGCCGCAACAAGGTGCCGACATCCGGGTTATTGGCCAAGTCGATCAAAGGCGCGTGGCCGCCGGGGATGAACAGCCCGGCATAGCGGTCGAGGTCGCCAGCCAGCACTTCTTTCACCGACAGGGTATCGCCGATGTCTGGCAGGCCCTGCACCACCTTTTCAATCCGGCGCATCTCTGTGGCATCACCGGCGAAATACTGTGGGTCGACCGAGCGCGGATCCACGCGCGGGGCATTACCCTTGGGTGTCACCAGCACCAGGCGGTAGCCAGCCTTGAGCAATTGGTCGGCGGGCACACCGAACTCATTGAGATAATAGCCGGTGGCGTAGTGTTCGCCGTTCTGCAACGGCAGCTGGTGTTCGCTGGACAGCAGCACCAGTACTTCGCCTTTGGGCGCCGATTGGGCACCACCGGCAAGCAACGCGCCGGTGACTGCCAGCGCCAGTGTGGTCAGCTTCTTCATGCGTCAACTCCTGATCAGGCAAGCGCCTGCAATACCAAAGTGGCGGAGCGCAAGGTGTAATTGGCAGCTCCGGGTCAGTCATCACTGGGGGAATCCTACCGCTACGGCTATGATTCGATAATTCTAAAGTGATCATGGCTGCCATTCGGAATATGAATATCGCCAACAAGGACTTGAACCTGCTCTATCTGTTCCATGTGCTTTACCAGGAGCGCAGCGCCACGCTCGCCGCCCAACGTATGGCGCTCAGCCAGCCCGCACTCAGCCACAAGCTCGGCAAATTGCGAGACCAGCTTGGCGACCCCCTGTTCGTGCGTGCGCCCAGAGGGCTTACCCCCACACCGCGGGCGCATGAGCTGGCGCCTGAGGTAGAACGCCTGGTAGCGGGCCTGGAAGGCTTCTATGAACGCTGCGAGGGGCAAGACTTTCTCGCCCGCCCTGCCCGCGTACACCTGTACAGCACCGATTATGTGGAGCAGACACTGCTGCCCAGGCTGTTACCAATACTGCGCAGCCAAGCGCCCAACCTGACGCTGGTTACACACAACACCCGGGGCGCGTTACCCCGAGAAGCGCTGGAAAAAGGCACCTGTGACCTGGCTGTCGCCGGCTTCTACACCGACCTGCCCGACACCTTCCATCAGCAGCGGCTGCTCAGGGAGCAGTTCGTAGTGCCTGCCTCGCGCAACCATCCAGGCCTGGGTTGCGGCCTGGACCTGGACACATTTCTGGCCAGCGACCATCTGCTCACCACCCTGACCGGTGACCTTGATGGGCTGGTTGATCGCGCCCTGCACAGCCAGGGCAAGCAACGCCGGGTGGTGGCAGGCCTGTCCAGCTTCATCGCACCCATGCGCTTGCTGCGGGGTACCGACCTGCTTCTGACCTGCCTGCGCTCGCTGGCCCTCGAAGCTATCGACCGTGACGAGGACCTGCGCATGTTCCCGCTACCGCTGGAGCTGCCGCCCGTGGAGGTGATGCAGATCTGGCATGCGCGTACCCATGCCGATCCCTTGCGGCGCTGGCTTCGCCAGCAGCTGTGGACCGTGGCCCAGCAATAGGGATGTTTCTGACGAAAGTAGTCGGGTATGGCGAACAACCTCTTGCAATCCGTAAGATCTCAAAATACTGTATGAATATTCAGTACAGCGAGACGCCCCCATGCAACTCATCGCCAAACTCGGTATTTTGGCCGACGCTGCCAAGTACGACGCTTCCTGCGCCAGCAGCGGCGCGCCCAAGCGCAATTCGCGCGGTGGCGATGGCCTGGGTGCTACCAATGGCATGGGTATTTGTCACAGCTATACGCCCGACGGCCGCTGCGTGTCGCTGCTGAAGGTGCTGCTGACCAATTTTTGCCTATACGACTGCCAGTACTGTGTCAACCGCCGCTCCAGCAACGTGCCTCGGGCACGTTTCAGCCCGGAAGAGGTAGTGCGCCTGACCTTGGATTTCTATCGACGCAACTGCATCAGCGGCCTGTTCCTCAGCTCTGGCATCATCCGTTCGGCGGACTACACCATGGAGCAGCTGATTCGCGTGGCCCGGCTGTTGCGCGAAGAACACAACTTCCGCGGCTACATCCACCTGAAGACCATCCCCGACGCCGACCCGCTGCTGATCGAAGAAGCCGGGCGCCTGGCCGACCGGCTCAGCGTCAACATCGAGCTGCCGACCGACGACAGCCTCAAGCGCCTGGCACCCGAAAAGCAGGCACACACCATTCGCCAGGCCATGGGCGTCATTCACCAGGGGCAGCAAGCCGTAGCCAATGAACCCAGGGCACCGCGCTTTACCCCGGCGGGGCAAAGTACCCAGGTCATCGTCGGTGCCGACAGCACCGATGACAGCACCTTGTTGCGCAATGCCGAATCGCTTTACCAGGGTTACGGCCTCAAGCGGGTGTACTACTCCGCGTTCAGCCCGATCCCCGACAGCCCAGGCAGCGTGCCGTTGGCCGCCCCCCCACTGTTGCGCGAGCACCGCTTGTACCAGGCTGACTTCCTGCTCCGGGGCTATGGCTACAAGGCGGGTGAGCTGCTGGGTCAGCACGGTAACCTGGCACTGGACATCGACCCCAAGCTGGCCTGGGCGCTGGCCAACCGCGAGGTATTCCCCTTGGACGTGAACCGCGCCGAGCCGGCGCTGCTGGCACGCATACCCGGCATAGGCCTGCGCAGCGTGCAGCGCCTGGTGGCCTTGCGCCGGGAACGGCGTATCCGCTATGACGACCTGATTCAGCTGCGCTGCGTGCTGGACAAGGCGCGCCCGTTCATCGTCACCAGCGATTACCGCCCGGCACAGGCCGAACTGCGCAGCGGGTTGCTGCGTGCACGCCTGCGCGAACCGCAGGCACCGGTGCAAATGGGGTTGTGGGGGTGATTGCGCTCGACTGCGACGACCTGTTCGCCACATGGCGTGAACAGGCGCGGGTGTTACTGGGGCATGGCATCGACCCTTCGGAAATCACCTGGAACCAGGGTCCCATGGCGGATTTGCTGGCTGTACCCTCAGCGCTGCCTGCCGGCCCTGGCCCCTTCCGGGCCAAAGTCCCGGCCCAGTTGTTGGGGCAGTTGGAACTGGCCTCTCGCTACCGTGGCGAGCAACGCTGGAACCTGCTGTACGAAGTGCTGTGGCGTGTCGCCCACGGCGACCGCACCGCAATGCTGGCGGGGGACCGCCTGGGCAGTGAGTTGCAACGGCGCATCAAGCAGGTAACGCGCGAAGCCCATCATTTGCATGCTTTTGTGCGCTTCGTGCCGCTGCCCGAAGCGGTGGCTGGGCAGTTGCAACTGGACCTGGTGGCTTACCACGAGCCGGCACATGATGTTCTGCAGAGCGCCAGTGCACACTTCGCCGACCGCCTGGGCAAGTTGCGCTGGCTGATCGCTACGCCTCAGGATGGCATTCGCTTCGACGGTGCCGGGTTCGACTATCAACGACGCTGCCCGGTGCAATGGCGGCAGTGGGCGCGCAGTGCCGAAGACCCAGGGGCCGAGCTGTGGCGCACCTATTATCGCCATACGTTCAACCCTGCCCGCCTCAACCCTGATGCCCTGCGTCTGCACATGCCGGGGCGGTTCTGGCGGCACTTGCCGGAAGGCATGCTGATACCCCAGCTCGAGGGCCTGGCACGCCAAGGCAAGCAGCGGGACGGCCAGGCGCTGGAAGTGGCTGCGCAGGCCGGCAAAAAGATCAGCAAGGCTGGGCGGTGATGCACGCCAGCCATGCTGTGCGCGCAAATCGCCTCACTCCAGCAACCAGCCTGCATCGCCTTCATCCAGCACGCCGCCATGATCAGTCCTGTCCCCCTTGCGCGCGACGGCAGCCCCCTCGATCAGGAAGTGCTCGGCCCCGCTTTCGATTACCGCACCGCAGGTAGTCCGGTCCCCCACCCTGGCCACTGCGCTGCCGTTGAATGTATACCCAGCACTCCCGCTCTCGACCTGGTTAGCGCCATGCAATGGGCAGAGATGTCGATGACCGACAAGCACAACAGGTTTCATCGCGCTTCGCCTGCGTGCGGTGCGGTACGTGATTCGCGATCAATCGCCACTGGCCAGTAAACCTTCGGCGCCAGGCAGTGCATGTGGCTCAGACCATCATCATCATTCCAGTCGCGCGCGGGATGTACGAACTTCGGGAGGGCCTCGGGGCCTTGCTGCATGAACAGTCTGGCGATGGCCCAGTAGGCTTCGCCGTGGTAGAGGTCGTGGCTGAAAAACACGCGGTCAATGACTTCGCTGGTTTCCGGGTTACGGACCGACAGCATGACGTTTTCGATCAGACCGCCATGGCCGGGGGCGTAGATTCGGTAAACCTCGGCGGTAACGTCATCCCAGTTGTAGGCAACGGGTTTCACGCCCCAATGCTTTCGGCTGCAAACAAAGAATCGATTGAACCTGTATTGGTAAAGATAAATTCTTCGGCGCAGTCTATTGAAACGAATGGGCTCGTCTCTTGGAAGCACAAAATCAAGCTTGATGTAGGGCGATAGCACCCACGCCACGAGTAGCGGCGCAAGCAAGATAACAATATTCGTTATCCAGTCCCCCTGCCAATTGTCGAAAACCAGCCAATACGTGAACAACGTCATTCCACCACCCGCAATAAGAGCGGCAGAGCCTATCAGCGCACCTAGCCCCCGCGGACGAACAGTAGCCCTTGGCAACTCCAAATAGACATTATCGTAATAATTGGGCGGAGGGTTAATTTTTTGTGGTTCATGCTTGAACGTTGGCCTTTCTTCGATACCGGGTAAATCATGACTCCAACCCAATTGCCGATATGCTAATGGTCTGTGCTTGACGCTCATGCATTCTCCGCCTGCACCCGACTTTCGAGGCGTGCGCTTGAAATATTTTTATCTGGCCAATACGCAACCGTCAGTGTGGCCGATTTAATGGTGTGCGCACCAGCGGTCGGCATTAGCGCTATCACACCAGTCAATTCTAATGACGGCGCGCTTTCTGGATGCGCATGCACACTTTCCATCAATGAAACATCGGGGCGATAGTCCGGAAAACGTGGAGCGGCGAAATTTGAAAACTTGTTTGTTTGGGTGAGAAACTCCGGGCAATCAGAATTATAGCTGCCGGATGCTACCAACTCTCCACTATGGCAGTCAGGAAACTCACCATCACCTGCGCGATGTACTAGTAACGTCCAATCGTACCCTGAATTGACCTCGTCATACCGGGGCAAGCTAATTTGAAATTTTATTTTTTGCTCAACAACCAAGCCGGCCATCCCACCGACTTTGCGCATTGCGATATCGCTGACCAGAACCGAGTCGAAATTCAGTCCAATTTTAAGTCCAAGAGTTGCAGCATTAAGCTCCGCAATGGCTATATCTGCCCACGCCACCGAATCCCAACGAACGTTAGGAATTTCACCACCCTTGCCAAACAAACTACGACTGAGCCATAACTCAAGAGGGTTGAGCTCGTTGTTTTCCGCCATCCTTCTATAAGTGTAAGCGGAGAGTGTCAGTACTATCGCAACGCCCAAAGGCCCTGCAATCAAAGGTGACGCGACCGCCAGTGCAAACGCTGCAGAACCACCCAGATAAAGCACGCCTGATAGAGCGTATTGTTTGCTCGACATAATGCTACCCGACTTGACGGCGCGTTTTGATGCGGCAAACGCTTGGGCAACGTCAAACACCCCAGCCACTGAACTTATCAATGCGCCTAAACTTATGAGGAAACCTCCTACAACGGCGGCTCCCCTCGCCCAGGGCGCTTGCAGATGACGAATGCTCGTTCGCAGAACAAGCCCCACGAATTCGATTTGCCCCCCAAGCACACCCAGTTGCGAACCCTGCAGCGCCAATTTGGCCTCGTAAGCCTTGGGCCCAATCTCTGCCTCGGCCTTTTCTTGATTCCTGGTCAGGCTGTCATACTGCAAATACAACCCACCGATCCCGAGTAGTACCTCCCAACTGCCTGCAACCCCGCGCAGGCCTGAGAAACCGCCACGCACCAGCTGGCTGGCCTGGTGCGCAGTTATCTTCATCCCGTCAAGCAACTTGCGGGCATTGCTGTCGAGGGTACCTGCCGCGACCGAGATATCCACCATGGCCGCGTGCGCCGCACTGCTCGCCTGAGTCAGCTTGATGCTGGCCGCTTCGACTAACCGGCCATGCACTTGCGCAGCCGTGCCTTCGACCCAGACCGTGACACTGATCACGGTGTTGGTCAGACGAGGGTCGAGCAGCGCAAGGCTCATCAACCCGTGCTGCAGAATCGGCCGGACCTTGCGCATCGCCTTGAGCGAACCAACTTCAAAGTCATCGACACTGCGATACATACGGTCTCTCGCCTCAGCGAGGGAGGCATTTGCGCGGTGCTGCAACTGGCGTAAGTGCGCACTTTGCAAGGCGTAGTACTCGCCCAGCTTCATCTTCACTTCAAGCTCGATCAGTTGCACCCCGTTGTAAAGAAACTGGATTGCGCTGTTCAGGTGCCGAACAGCGTTGTGAATGCCTGGCCCGAGGCTAGGCGCCAGGCGTTGACTGGCGGCATTCACCGCGCTCTGCGTTTCGGCGATGGCCTGCTTCAAGCTATTTCGCATGCGTAAACCGGCATCGTCGCTGGCGATGACCTTGCTCAACATGCCGAAGAGCTTGTCGCTGTCGTTCCAGTTGATTGCCTGGTCACCTGAAAAACTGGGGAACAGCGCGGCCAGCAAAGCGTTGTCACGCATCAGCAGCGCGCGGTAGGGAGGGCTGTCGGGGTTTTGTAGCCATACCTGCCACAGCCGTTCGCTGGTACCGGCTGGTGGCTGGCGGGGTTCAAGGCTGGCCACCACGGCCTCTGTGACACCACCGCCCAAGCACAGCCCCATGGTCTTGGTATAGGCCACACCGGACTCGCGATCACGGCCGTCATAGTCGTGGCGCTCGGCCACCTTGAACATCGGGGTATCGAATAATGCAACATAGGCCTGCGCGTCCTGGTCGATGTAGCGCTGGAACTCGGCATCCTGCGCCTCGTACTCAGCTTGGAAAGCAGCCCGCTGCGGCTCGTGGTAGCGCTCTTCTAGACGGGCATCACTTTCCAGCTGCGCACGCTCGACCAAACGCTGTCGCTCGACTGCCGGGTCCACGAAAATTGGTGGCCCGTCGCCGGTCACCGGCTGCAGCGACGGCACCCCTTGTGCCGCCCACTCCCGGTGCGTGGCGCGGATCACCTGTACTATCTGCGACGTCTGCAACTGGTACGCGCGTAGTGGGTCCTCACGCCAGACCTGGCGCTTCACTACCCAGCTCAGCCGTTGGTGGTTATATTCCTGGATGAGACCTACGGTGTCGTCCAGCACCAGCGCCAACACACCGTTTGCCAACTGGTGGCGGTCCGATGCATTGACCACGTAACCACGCAGGGCAAACCTGCGCAGCCAACGACTGTGGAAACCATGCACGCTGTCGAACGGTGCGCACGCCTGCTGGCTGTACTCGAACACCTGGGTGTCAACTTGCAACTGGTCGGCCGTCATCGCCAGGCCCAGCAATTGCGGATGGGTACGCGCCTGGGTCAGATCAATCCCTACGAAGCGGTGCCTTGGTGCCACGCCTTGCTTGTAGGCGTTCAGCACACTCACCGGCCAGGCATCACTGGAAAAGGCCAGCCAGGCACTGTTGTATTTGTCGGTGTCGATCGTGACGAAGGCCGCGGGAATATCGTGGTTTTCCTGCGCACATTTTTCCGGCAGTGGCCCAGGTGGGCCAGCTGGGGGCGCATAGGGGTCAAAGCGTCGCAGATGGCCCTGTGCGCTGACGGCGTAGGCTTGCCAGACCTGCTGGTCAAGCAAGACATACAGGTAGCCCATGGGTAACGTGCGCAGGCCAGGCTTGGCGCAGATGTGCAAATGCCCCGCCACGGTAGTGACGCACTCCGGTCGGGTATCCGGGACCAGCGCACGGCGCAGGGGCAGAATGGGCAGCCCCTGGCGCTGACAAGCCATGCAGTGGTCATCCGGCAGCCCTGCTTCAGCGACAGCCAGGGCGATTCGTTGACTGATGGTCATGCAAGGCGCTCCGCTTCCGGCAGGGATTGGATCAGGTGCCGCCAATGCGCCTCGGAGTAGCGGGCAAGCAACGGCGCTAGCGCGCGCTGCTCTTGGCAGGCTACATCTATCAGGCCGCGCACGGCGGCAAGGGAGGTTAGCTGGGGATGAATGCACAGCTGGTGCAGGGCCAGCACCACGATATCTTCGGGGTTGGTCAAGCCCAAGGCGCGCGCTTCCTGGATATGGTTGCCGGCTCGTACAGCCGCAAACGACGGTATCTGACACTGAAAGCTATTGTTCACGCCTGCTCGCAGAGCGCTCAAGCTCCGCAATACGCGCTCGACCAATGCTCCATCCGCTTGCATGCGCCAGACAGACGCGGGCAGCAGACAGCGCTGCCCGCTCTGCCCCTTGAGGTTCAGCAACTGCCCACTGCTGTTGAGGAACAACCAGCGGCTGATGGGCCACCACGGCGCACGCTCCCCTTGCTTGAACGTTGCCGCAAGCAGCTCCAGGCGTATCGGCTCGTAGACCGGATAGAAGCTCAGTGCCTGGGCCCTGTCGTGTAACCGGCACAAGCGACTGAGGTGAGCTGCGATGTCGGCTGCTGGCTGTTCACTGAACACCCAGCCGCATACGTAGCGCCTTGGCTGAAACAACCCACGCACGGCTGCCCGGGCGGTCAATTTCAATATTGCGCGGCTGGGCAGCGCACCGGGCACAGCCAGGCATACCAGTACAGGATGCAGGTGCGGCACATGCGCCAGGTCGGGCCTGGGTACATGCATCAAAGCGCTCGCCCCCAATGCCTCGCGAAGCTGGGCGAGCAAGGCTGGATCGCCTTTGTCCTCGGGCGCGAGGGGGTCGACCAACACATAGCTGTACAGGGTGGGCGCATGCTGCTGTTCGATCACGTGGGCCAGTTCATCAGCCGTCATCAGAGCTTTCCCTCACAGGTGCTGGCAGCGTTCGGCGTCAATGTCAGCGACGTAGCGCTGCCTGCCCCCTGCGCAGTCGCCTGGGTTTGCCCCATCAGGTTCAGTGTCTGGCCATTGAGGGTGATACCGCGCCGGTCCAGCACGATGCAGCCACCTGGGGTTTTCAACTCTATGCGCTCACTGGCATGCAGCTGATACACCGTAGTGCGCTGCTGCATGCCGTTGCCGACTTCGACCCGTTGAGCACCTTGGACCACCAAGGCGCTGTCCTTGCCGACGAGAACCTGCTGACAGCCCAGGGTCGCTTCACTGCGGTTGTTACCGACCTGGTGCGTCAGGTCATGCTTGATCTCGACCTGGCAGTTCTGCCCGATAAACTGGTTGTGGTTGCCCCCGGTTTCCTGGCGATAGTGGTTACCGATGCTAAGTTGCTGATCATTGCCCACCTGCTCCAGCCGATTGCGCCCGACACGCGTGGTTTCGTCGTTGCCGACCACCGTTTTGTAGTCGCGCTGGGCATGAATGAACACCTCCTCCCTGCCCAGTTCATCCTCGAAGCGCAGCTCATTGAAGCCATTGCCCTTGTGGGTCTGGCTCTTGATGGTCATGCGGGTTTTGTGCTCCGGCAGGTCATACGGCGGAAGCTGATCACCGCAGTAGGTACGCCCGATGATCAGCGGCTGGTCGGGGTCGGCATTGACGTACTGGATGATCACGTCCTGGCCAATGCGCGGGATGGCCATCGAGCCCCAACTGCCGCCTGCCCAGCTTTGCGAAACCCGGACCCAGCAAGAGCTGAACTCATTGCCCTTGCTCTCCCGATCCCAGGGAAAACTGACCTTGACCCGGCCCCACTCGTCACAGTAGATCTCTTCGCCGGGCGGGCCGACCACGGTGGCCATGTGCGGGCCATCGATACGGGGTTTGGCCAAGGGTGCCGGGCGCCATTCGCGAGTGCCCGGCACCAGCATGGCACGCTGCACGTAGCGGGTGCCCTGGTCGGCGCTGCCTGCCTCTTCCTGCAGGCTGGTGAACTGCACGCCTTCATGGTGCACGCGGATCGGCCGCCAATGCACGTTCAGGTCTGCGCGCGGGTGCCCGACAAGCGTGAAACTCAGCCCTGGTTGCAGGCGCACATCATCGCCCTGCACCTCGGCAACATGCGCGTCGTGGCGCAGCGCCGCGAGGCGCGTGGCCGTGAACGGTACGCCGACCGCGTCCCGCTTGTAGCGCCCAGGGTAGTCGAAACGCTCGTAGGCCAGCGTTTGATGGGGGATGCTGCTGTCAGCGGCCCGATGCTCCTGGCGGTAGCGCGGGTGGGTGAAGGTGTAGTCCCGCTGCACCTGCCGGGTGCTGCGGACCTGCTCGCTGTAACGCAGGCGCCGCAGGCACGGCACGGCCTGATCACCACCGCTGTTGGCGTGATACAGCACGTGGTCGGGGCCGATATCACCCTCATCTACCGCTTGTGGATCATCGGCCCGGACCGCGCCCCGGTTGATAGTCCCAAACGCCAGCAGCCGATCGGTAATGACCAGGCGGTGCTGTTGTGGCGTGTGCTCGAAGCGGTAGACAAAGCCCTCTTCGGCTGCCAGCCGGGCGATGAAGTCGAGGTCGGTTTCACCGGCCTGGACGCAGAATTCGCGGACCTGATGATCGCCGAGGCTCTTGATTGCGAAGCGGTTGATGCCCTGGCGCTGCAACATCAGTTCAATAATCTGCGGCACAGTCTTGTGCTGGAAGATGCGCCAGTTCGAACGCAGCCTGGCGCGGGCCAGCTGCGGCTCTACCAACGCGTGGTAGTGGGTACGAAACCTGCCGGTCTCGCCTTGGCTGAAACTGCTGACCAGGCCGTGCACATGGCGCAGCGGCTGCTCGCCACGCCAGACCGTGAACAGCACGGGCTTGTCGAGCAGCAGGCCGAAGTCGACATCTGCGTCGAAACTGATCAGTTCCAGATGCAGTTGGAACGGCGCGCTGATGGCCTCGTCGAGTTCGAACGAAACCACTTCGAACTCAACCCGGCCGGCCAGGGCCTCGAAGCTGAACCGCAGATCGGACTGGCTAGGCATGCGGACTCCCGGCTACCACCTTGAGACAAGGCTGTCGAGCGACTGCAGCACTCCGGCGCTGCTCAGCGCTCAGGCGAAATCGGTAGCAACAGAAGGCCCCGCGTCCTTGAGGTGGGTGGTGCATGAAGAGGTCCTTGTCTTCCGGCAAACTGAAGACATGAACGCTATCGGGGAACCGATTCTGCGAGAAGTCCAGCACTTCCCGGCGTAACGTAGGAAATGTCGACTGAGTTTTGGATGACAGGCGCGTGCCGAGAGACCGAGCGCTGCGCGAGGGCCGCTCGATCTCTGCGAGGCTCGTAAATGTTCTGGGCCGAAGGCGTTCAAAGCTTGAACTGCCCGACCAAGGTCGTCATCTCCCCCACCAGGCCCGACAGTGCCTTGCTCGCAGCGCTGGTCTGCTGCGCCCCGGCCGCCGAATGGTTGGACAGTTCACGGATGTTCAGCAGGTTGCGGTCCACTTCGCGCGCAACTTGCGCCTGCTCTTCGGCGGCGCTGGCGATGACCAGGTTGCGTTCGTTGATTTCGCCAATCGCACTGTAGATACCCTCCAGCACCTGCCCCGAGGCCAGGGTCACGTCCAGGGTCGATTGCGCACGGTGGGTGCTGGCCTGCATCGACGCCACTGCCGCTTCCGTGCCGGCCTGAACGCGGCCGATCATCTGCTCGATTTCCTGGGTCGACTGTTGCGTGCGGTAGGCCAGCGTACGCACTTCATCGGCCACCACGGCAAAGCCGCGGCCCGCCTCCCCGGCACGCGCCGCTTCGATGGCGGCGTTCAGCGCCAGCAGGTTGGTTTGCTCGGAGACCGAGCGGATCACTTCCAGCACCTTGCCGATATCGCGCACCTGCCCCACCAACTGCTCCAGGTGGGTACTGCTGGTCTGGATCTCGCGGGTCATGGCCTCGGTGCCGTCGATATTGTCGCTGACCTGGCGGCGGCTTTGCGTGGCTAGCTGATTGGACTCGCTGGTGGTCTGCGAGGTGCTGATCGCATTGCGTGCAACCTCCTCCACGGCGGTGGTCATTTCGGTCACGGCAGTGGCTGCCTGTTCCAGCTCCAGCCCCTGTTGGCGCAGGTTGTTGGCGCTTTGCTCGGTTACCGCGTCCAGCGCAGTGGCGGCTTCGTCCAGTTGCCGGGCACAGCGCCCGATCTGGCCCAGGGTGTCGCGCTGGCTTTGCTGCATGCGCTGCAACTCGTGGAACAGCTGGCCGATCTCGTTACTGCCTTGTGTCTGCACTGGCACGCTCAGGTCGCCCCCGGCAATACGCTGGAAGTGCTGGCCGGCCTCACGCAGGGGGTGCAGCACTCGCTGGGCGATGAAGCCCCAGCACAGGGCTGCCAGGGCCAAGGTCAGCGCCAGCAGGCCGAGGCTGAGCAACTGCGCACGGGCCAGGCGGCGATCGGACTCGAGCATGATCTGCTGGCCACGCTGGCCCAATTCGCCAACCAGTTGCTGGCGTAGCGCCTGCAACCGGCCCATGGCGTTACCGGCGTCAACGTTGACCTTGAAATATTGCTCCAGCGAGCGCTGGCGGGTGGCCTCACGCTGCCCGGCCACCGCGGCGGCGTATTCGGCGAAGGTCGCCTGCAACTCGGTCGCCAAAGTGCGCAGGGCCGGCTCGCGGCTGTTTTCGACGAATTCGGCGACCAGCTTCTGGCTTTTTTCGTTCAACTCGAGCGACAGTGCCATGCGCTTGGCAGCACTGTCGTCGTGGCCGCCGAGTTGCTCGATGAAGCCCGACGACACGTTGGCGCTGGAACGAATGGCCATCAGCAAGGCATTGTTCAAGCGGTCCGACTGGTGCGCAGTCTGGTCCAGTTCGGTGATCTGCTGGTCACTGCCAACCGCCGCTCGCCAGGCACTGAGGGTGGAAAACAGCAGGGTCAGGCTGAACAGCGACAATACCCAGAACATTCCGGTGCGGATCTTCAAGTTGGCAAGCATGCGGGCAGTACTCCTGGTTGGCACCACTTCTGATCGATGATTCGACGGTGGGTGTGCTGCTATCGGAGCGGCGCGGCGCCGGCTTGAGGGGCTCAGGCATGCTTGTGGGCGGTAACCGAACAGATGTTGCCTGCAAGCGGGGCCTCGCCAAGCAACCCGCGCGGTGCCTGGCAGCGCATGCGTTGGCGGGCTCGGCAGGGAAAGCCTGGGTTTGCCAGCCAAGCCGCGATGCGGTTAAAGTCGAGCCCTGGCGCTGGCTGCGCCTGCGGTCCGCGCAAAGGGGTTACCCGAGCCATGCGATAACCTGTTTCCATACCAGCTCCAGGCTTGTCGGCGGACCGAGCCTCAAAGGAGTTGGCATGCCCACCATCCATGCATCCCGCCACCATGGCCTGCTCGATCTTGCCGCTTTGCGCAAACGCGCCAAGCGTTTGCTCAACGCCCTGAAGCACCACCAGGCCGACGACGCCCGGGAACAGTTGCGCACCCTTGGCCTGCCTGGCCCCCATTATCGCCTTGCCGATACCCAATGGCTGGTGGCCCGCGAAGCCGGCTTCGCCAGCTGGCCCAAGCTCAAGGCGCATGCCGATGCCGTAGCGTTCGCCGCACGCCAGCCTGGCTTCGCTGCCGATGACGAAGCCGCCGTGCAGCATTGGCGCTGCGGTAACGATATTGCCCACAGCTTGCGGGTTGCGGGGGGGTTGGCGGGAACCCTTATTCCGCCAGCACCTCCTCCAGCGCCTGCTCCAGCGCCTGCTCCAGCGTGCTGACGGTGCGCTCGATATGCTGCAGTTTTTCCAGCCCGAACAGGCCAATGCGGAAGGTCTGGAAATCTGCCGGCTCATCGCACTGCAGCGGCACCCCAGCGGCGATCTGCAGCCCGTGGTCGGCAAATTTGCTGCCGTTCTTGATGGCGGCATCATCGGTGTAGCTCACCACTACACCCGGGGCCTGGAAACCGCTGGCGGCCACGCTCTTGATGCCTTTGCCGGTCAACAGGGCGCGCACCCGCTTGCCGAGGGCCTGTTGCTCGGCCCGCAGTGCGTCGAAGCCGTAGGCGCGCATCTCGTTCATCACGCCGTTGAACCGCGCCAGCGCATCGCTGGGCATGGTCGCGTGGTAGGCATGCCCGCCCTGCTCATAAGCCTGCATGATCTGCAGCCACTTTTTCAGGTCGCAGGCAAAACTGCTGCTCTGTGTCTGCTCGATGCGTTGCAGGGCCAGGGCACTGAACATCACCAGGGCGCAGCATGGGGAAGCACTCCAGCCCTTCTGCGGCGCGCTGAGCAGCAGGTCGACGGCGCATGTGTGCATATCGACCCACACCGCGCCGGAGGCGATGCAGTCCAGCACGAACAAGCCGCCCACTGCATGCACGGCCTCACCCACCGCGCGCAGGTAATCGTCGGGCAGCATGATCCCGGATGACGTTTCGACATGCGGGGCAAAGACCACCTGCGGTTTGTGTGCTGCAATCGCCGCCAGCACTTCATCCAGCGGCGGTGGCGCATAGGCCGCCTGGCGCCCGGTTTCCACCGGCCTGGCTTTCAGCACCGTGGTAGCCGCCGGAATGTTGCCCATCTCGAGAATCTGGCTCCAGCGATAACTGAACCAGCCGTTGCGGATCACCAGGCACTGCTGGCCAGTGGCGAACTGCCGCGCCACTGCCTCCATGCCAAACGTGCCACTGCCCGGCACCACGGCCACGCCCTGGGCGTTGTACACCTGTTTCAAGGTGCCGGAGATGTTCTTCATCACGCCCTGAAATGCCTGTGACATATGGTTGAGGGAGCGGTCGGTGTACACCACCGAGTACTCGATCAAACCCTCGGGGTCGACACTGGGATAAAGCTTTGACATGGGCTGGCTCCTTTGGCAGAGACGTCATTGCCCTCGACCCCTGCCTCAAGCCCCGGCAAATGACAAGGCGCGGCCGCGGCGGCAGCTCACAAATCCGCTTGGACAATACATATGGAAATACGTATATTCGGATTTCCATATGTAAAGACCCTGCCATGATTACCCCACCTGAAGTGTTCAAATGCCTGGCCGACGAAACCCGTGCCCGCGCCACCCTGCTGATCGCCAGCCTGGGTGAACTTTGCGTCTGCGAGTTGATGTGCGCGCTGAACGACAGCCAGCCGAAGATAAGCCGCCACCTGGCCCAGCTACGCAGCAGTGGCCTGTTGCTGGACCGACGCCAGGGGCAATGGGTGTATTACCGCCTCAACCCGGACCTGCCCACTTGGGTCAACGCGGTTCTGCAGGCGACGCTACAGGCCAACGAGCAATGGTTGGCACACAACACCCAACGCCTGCAGAACATGGATGGCCGCCCTGTCCGGGGCTCTGCCTGCTGCTGATCAACAACGAGAAAGAACCCTATGCTGGTCGCCATTGCAGTCTTCGTTTTCACCCTTACCCTGGTCATCTGGCAGCCCAAAGGGCTTGGCGTTGGCTGGAGCGCCGCGCTCGGCGCGGTCATCGCCCTTGCCACAGGTGCCGTTTCGCTGCACGACATCCCGGCGGTCTGGGGCATCGTCTGGAACGCCACGTTCACGTTCATCGCCGTCATCATCATCAGCCTGCTGCTCGACGAAGCCGGCTTTTTCGAATGGGCAGCCCTGCATGTGGCGCGCTGGGCAAATGGCAGCGGCTACCGCCTGTTCGCCTTTTGCGTACTCCTCGGTGCTGCCGTGTCGGCCCTGTTCGCCAACGACGGTGCGGCGCTGATCCTCACCCCCATCGTAATGTCGATGCTGCTGGCACTGCGTTTCTCGCCGGCTGCGACGCTGGCTTTCGTCATGGCCGCCGGCTTTATCGCCGATACCGCCAGCCTGCCGCTGGTTGTCTCCAACCTGGTGAACATCGTTTCGGCCGATTACTTCGGGTTGGGCTTCGCCGAGTACGCTTCGGTGATGGTGCCGGTGAACCTGGCCAGCGTCGCCGCGACGCTGGTGGTACTGTCGTTGTACTTTCGCCGTGACATACCGCAGCACTACACCGTTGCAGCCCTGAAAACGCCCGGCGAAGCGATCCACGACCGTGCCACCTTCACGGTCGGGGGTTGGGTGTTGCTGGCATTGCTGGTGGGCCTGTTCGCCCTTGAGCCACTGGGTATCCCGATCAGTGCAGTGGCAGCCGTGTGTGCCGCCCTACTGTTCGCGGTCGCCGCGCGCGGGCAGCGCATTGCGACCCGCCGCGTGCTGCGCGAGGCCCCCTGGCAGGTGGTGATTTTCTCGCTCGGCATGTACCTGGTGGTCTACGGGCTGAAAAATGCCGGCCTGACCGACATGCTCACCCAACTGCTCGACCGCCTGGCGCAACAAGGGCTGTGGAGTGCCACCCTGGGCACCGGGTTGATCGCAGCGTTGCTGTCTTCGGTCATGAACAACATGCCCAGCGTGCTGGTCGGCGCGTTGTCGATCCAGGCGAGCGAAGCGCAAGGCCTGGTGCGCGAGGCGATGATCTACGCCAATGTGATTGGCTGCGACCTGGGCCCGAAAATCACCCCTATCGGCAGCCTGGCAACACTGCTCTGGCTGCATGTGCTGGCGCGCAAAGGCGTGCGTATAACCTGGGGTTACTACTTCAAGGTCGGCATTTTGCTGACCCTGCCCGTGCTGTTGATCACCCTTTCGGCTTTGGCACTGCGCCTTAGCCTCTGATAGTCCGCCAGCAAGCGGAGGAGCCCCCATGCGAGTTCTGTTCATGTGCACGGCCAACAGCTGCCGCAGCATCCTTTCCGAGGCCGTGTTCAATCACCTGGCGCCTGACGGCTTTGAAGCCGTCAGTGCCGGCAGTTTTCCCAAGGGCCAGGTGTTGCCTCGCAGCCTGGCCACCCTGCAGCAGGCCGGGATTTCGACCCAGGGCCTGAGCAGCAAGGGTAACGAGGCATTCGAGGGGTGCCCGCCCGACATCGTGGTCACCGTGTGCGACAAGGCCGCCGGCGAAGCCTGCCCGGTGTACTTCGGCACGGCACTGAAGGCGCACTGGGGCCTGAAGGACCCGTCCGATGTAGAGGGCGATGCAGCGACCGTCGACGCGGCTTTCCACGCCACGTTGGCGCGGATAACAGCCCGTTGCGAAGCATTCTTCGCCCTGCCCTTCGACACGCTGCAACGCGATCAGCTCCAGCAAGCGCTGGCTCGCATCGGTACGCTTTAAGCATCACGGGCAGGAGGTCGCCGCTACAGGCCTGAACCCCTGCCACCAACCCTCACGCTTTTGCGGCCGGTCGCAAGCGGAAGCTGACACCCATGCGGTTGAACGCGTTCATCGCGGCAATGGCCGCGGTGAGCTCGACCAGGTCTTTTTCTGTGAACGCGGCCGACGCGGCGGCGTAGGCCTCATCCGATACATGCGTCTCACTGACCCGGGTCACTTCCTCTGCCCAGGCCAGGGCCGAGCGCTCCTGCGCCGAGAACAGGTAGTGCGCTTCATGCCAGACCGGCACCAACAGCAGTTTATCCACCGACATGCCGGTCTTGAGCAGATCACGCGAATGCAGGTCAATACAGTGCGCACAACCGTTGAGTTGAGACACCCGCAGAAAAACCAGATGAATCAAGGGTGCCGGTAGATCGGTCTGCGTTGCCACGAACTGATGCAACCCAGTGAGGGCTTTGGCGGCCCCAGGCGATGCGGTAAACCAGTTCAGGCGACTCATGCGTGTTGCCCCTGCGGTAGCGGCTTGGAAGAAGCGGCGAAGAACGCCTGCACTTCAGCCTGTGCAGTGGCCCTGGCCGCTTGCAGAAACTCCGCCCCTCTGGCGGTGCCCTCGAGGGTGAAGTAATTGACCTGCTTTAGGCCAATCGTGGCAAGTACGGCGGACAGGTATGGCCGGAGAAAGTCGGGTTGGCGGGCATTCGGCCCGCTGATGTAGCCCCCGGAGGCTACGGCCACATAAACCGGCCGATCCACCACCGTGCCCACCTTGCCTGCCGCGGTGCTCAGGAACGTGATGCCGACCCGTACCACGTGATCGATCCAGGCCTTGAGCGGTGCTGGCACGCTGTAGTTATGCATTGGCGTGGCAATCAGCAGCAGGTCGCAGGCCTGCAACTGGCCAATCAGTTCGTCGGAACGGTTCAATGTGCCGTCTTGCGCTACGGCTTCAGGCCCTTCCGGGTTGGCCAGGGCCTGGGCATATCCGGCGTCGACGGGCGCCAGGTCATTGAGGTCGAAATCGGTGACCTGGATACCGCGTCTGCCAGCCTGCACGGCCAAGCCGAGCAGAATGTGCTGGGACAGTTTGAAGCTTTCTGATGCCTGACCGTTCGGGCTGGCGATCAGGCGAAGAATGCGCAAAGGCGCCCTGGGCTGCTCTGACGACGTCATGAAGTTACCTCGATGAGAGACGTGCTGCCGCTCAAGGCGCAGCGAACTGTTTTTGGAAGCGCGTGGCACTGTTGTGCAGGCCTTCACGGGAATAGAAGTGTTGGGCGCGGGTATTGGCCAACCCGGTATCGAGCACGAGGCGCGCACACCCCGTGGCCTGGGCCAACCGCTGCAAGGCAGCCAGCAATCGTGCGCCCCACTGCTGGCCACGCTGCGTTTCGGCGGTGACCAGGTCGTCCACATACAGGAACCGCCCGTAGACCAGGTTTTCCTGAAGGCGGTAACCTGCCAGCGCCACGAGTTGGCCTGAGTCGAAGCCCCCGAGCAGCCGATAGCCTTCAGCGCGCATACGCTGGACGCGGCCGATGAAGTCGGCCTCGCCAGCCAGGTGCGGGCGCAGTTGCTGCATGACCGGGAGCGCGAGATGCAGGTCATTCTCGCCGTCCAGATGGCGCAAGTCCGAATCTGCCAGGTCAAGCTCGCGCGGTACTGAGGGGGTCGGGGTGAACGTCATGGTGGCAAAGCTCGCTCGATGGGTGACGGGGCTATGATGAACCACGTTCAACCCATTTGAATGAGCCAAGAAAGGGTATATGAACTAGGCCATGATGACCTTTTCTTCTCCATCCTTCGCACCGCTCGGTGAGCGCTCCGCCGCGCCGCTCTACCGGCAACTCTACAACCGTGTGCTCGCCGCGATAGCAGCAGACACCTTGGCGCCGGGTGACCGCTTGCCGTCTGCGCGGGCCATGGCCAAGGAGCTGGGGGTGGCACGTGGCACCGTCGAGCTTGCCTATTCGTTGCTCACCAGTGAGGGCTACCTGCTGGCCCTTAAGCAGAAAGGCACCGTGGTCAACCCTGAGCTGCGCCCGCCCGCAGCCGCGGCGACAGTACAGCCCCCGGCCAGTGATGGTCCCGAGGACACGGACGCCCTGCAGCGCCCGCCACAGCTTTTGCCATTTCAACTGGGCTTGCCAGCGATGGATGCCTTCCCGCGCAAGATCTGGGCGCGCCTGGGTGCTCGCTACCTGCGCGGGATGCAGCCGGGTGACCTGGACTACCCGCCGCCCCTCGGGCTGCCAGCACTGCGCAGCGCGATTGCCTCGTACCTGCAGATGTCGCGCGGCATCGCTTGCACGGCCCAGCAGGTGTTCATCACCAGCGGTTGGCGCAGCAGCCTGTCGCTGGTGGCGCAGACGTTGTTGCGCAACGGCGAGCGTGCCTGGGTTGAAGACCCGGGTTATCCGGTCACGCGCCAGGTACTGCGCCAATTCGGGCTTGAACTGGAGGGGGTGGCAGTGGATGCCGAGGGCATGAATGTCGAGCAGGCTATCGCCAACGCCAGGGCGGCGCAGGTCGCCATGGTCACACCGGGCCATCAGAGCCCCCTGTCCATGGCCTTGTCGCTGCCGCGACGGCAACTGCTGCTGGACTGGGCCGCCAGCACCGGGGCCTGGATCGTGGAGGACGACTACGACAGCGAGTACCGCTATGTCAGCCGCCCGCTCCCGCCGCTTGCCAGCCTGGATCGCCATGGGCGGGTGCTGTATGCGGGCACCTTCAGCAAATTGCTGTTCCCCGGTATCCGCCTGGCCTACCTGGTGGTGCCCCTGGCTCAGGTTGCAGCCTTCGAGCGGGTCGCCCACGCACTGTTTTCCGGCGGTTCACCCTCGATGACCCAGGCCCTGGTGGCGCAGTTCATTGCCGAGGGCCATTTCACCCGTCATATCCAACGCATGCGCCGGCTCTACAACGAACGCCGGGCCTTGACCCTCGGCGCACTGGAGCGGAGTTTGCCCAAAGGTTGGCATGTCGAGCGGTCCCCAGGCGGCATGCACTTGCTGCTGCGCCTGCCGCAGGGGGTAAGCGACACCCTCCTGGCGGAGCAATTGCTGGCCAAGGGGTTCGCGGTGCAGGCCCTGTCGCCCTGGCATCTGGCGCTTCCCCGCCGTTCAGGGCTGCTGCTGAGCTTCACCAATTGCGCCAGCGCTGCCCAGGGCGAGCAGCTCGGCGCATTGATCAGCGAGAAGCTAAGCCACTCGCCGCGGCCCCTCGCACCGGCTGCAAATCTTCTGGCAAACAACCGTGAGCCCTGATGCGTTCTGTGGGCAGGGCTAGCTCGCCGACGAAGACGCTCAGGCGGAAGATCACTTACAGCCCGAGCTCGCTCAGCCCAGGGTGGTCATCCGGGCGGCGGCCCAATGGCCAGTGGAACTTGCGCTCGCTTTCCTTGATAGGCATATCGTTAACGCAGGCGAAGCGACGGTGCATCAGGCCATCCGCTTCGAATTCCCAGTTCTCGTTACCGTAGGAGCGGAACCAGTTACCGGAATCATCATGCCACTCGTAGGCGTAACGCACGGCGATGCGGTTATCGGTAAACGCCCAGAGCTCTTTGATCAGGCGATAATCCAGCTCTTTTTTCCACTTGCGGGCCAGGAAACCTTTCGCTTCTTCGCGGTTGGTGGCGAACTCAACGCGGTTACGCCATTGGGTATCCAGCGTATAGGCGTGCGAGACTTTCTCCGCGTCGCGGCTGTTCCAGCCATCTTCAGCGAGTCGAACTTTCTCGATGGCTGTTTCACGGGTAAAAGGTGGAAGTGGCGGCCGAGTTTGGGCATTGGACATGATCATGACTCCAGTCGAGTTGGGCAGCAAAGTGTGATTACAACTTCAGGCATTCAAACGTCAGGGCGCAAACTCTTTCAGCAAAAGTTGCGCAACTTCCATGGCATCATCAGCAGCGTGATAATCCCCCATGACACGCGCCGTGGTGATCGCGCCCTCGATCAGGACAAACAACTGCCTGGCCAAGACCAACGGTTGCCGAACATTCAATTGCTCAGCCAGTTCAAGCGTGTAGTCCAGGAGTTTCTGCTTGTGCAACTTGGCGATCTGGCGAATGGGATCTTCAGGGTCCCCGACCTCGCCTGCCGTGTTGATGAATGCACAACCGCGAAAACCATCCGACTCGAACCAGCCTTTCAACACAGTGAACATGCTCAGTATGCGAGCGTGGGGCGTGGCTGCTTTATCGCATTCAGTCCTGAACCACTGCATCCAGCGTACGTCGCGGGCACCCAAGGCCGCAGCGGCAATATCATCTTTGGTGGCGAAGTGGTTGTAGATGCCCTTTCTCGACACGCCCGAAGTTTTCACCAGTAAATCCATGCCCGTTGCATGAATCCCGTTTTCGTAGATGAGTTTCTCGGCGGTCGCCAAGATCTGGTCTTTGTGATCTATCGTTGGTCTGCTCATGGGGCCAATGTAGAACGATCGTTCTCTCCGGTCAAGCACCTTTCGGTGATTTATGTTTTCAGGGCAGCGGGGCACTGACGCAAAGCTCCGGGCAATCCCCCCGCGATTGCAGACATCAGCAATCAGCCTGTCAGGGCGATATCCAACAGCCAGCCCAGGCCACCGCTGCCGAGTACAACCAGCCACGGCGGCAATTTCCAGAACATCAAGGCAACCAGCGCCACAAGGGCCAGACCAACGTCATGTGGGGCGCGAATCGCGCTCGTCCATACGGGCTGATACAAGGCGGCAAGCAATAGCCCTACCACTGCCGCATTGATGCCCAGCAGTGCCGCTTGGGTGCCGCTGTTGCGCAACAGCCGCTGCCAGAACGGCAAGACACCCACAACGAGCAGGAACGCAGGCGCGAAAATCGCCACCAGGCAGATCAGGCCCCCCACCCAGCCGCTGGGCGCCTGGTTCATCGAGGCGCCAAGGTAGGCTGCGAAGGTGAAAAGCGGCCCTGGTACGGCTTGAGCCACGCCATAGCCAGCCAGGAATGCGTCTTTGTCGACCCACCCAGATGGCACGACTTGCGCCTCCAATAGCGGTAGCACCACATGCCCGCCACCGAAGACCAGCGAGCCGGAACGATAGAAAGCGTCCAGCATCGACAGCATCTGACCGGGGAACAACGTTGCCAGGAGCGGCAGGCCCAGCAGCAAGGTCAAGAACAAGGCGAGCCAGCATAAGCCTGCGCGACGGCGAATGCTGATGGGCAGTGAATCATGGCATGCCCCTGGCTGGGGCTTGAACAGCAATAGACCGATGAGTGCGGCAACGCCAATGACGCCCACTTGCCCTAAAGCGGACGGCAGCAGCAGCACGAAACAAGTGGCTGCCGCCATGATGGCCATACGCGGTGCATCGGTGCACGCATTACGCGCCATACCCCATACCGCCTGTGCGACTACCGCCACCGCTACCACCTTCAAACCATGCAACACGCCGGTGGGCACCGCATCGCCATAGCTGGCCAGGCCCTGAGCGAAGAGGATCAAGGCAATCGCCGACGGTAGGGTGAAGCCCATCCAGGCAACCAGTGCACCGCCATAGCCCAAGCGGCTCAGCCCAAGCGTGATGCCGACCTGACTGCTTGCAGGCCCGGGCAGAAACTGGCAAAGGGCGACCAAATCCGCATAACTGCGCTCGCTTAGCCATTGTCGACGCACAACGAATTCATCCCGGAAATAAGCCAAGTGTGCGACGGGGCCGCCAAACGAAGTCAGGCCCAATCGCAAAAAAATCAGGAAAACAGCCCAGTGGCTACGGTCGGCCTGGAGGGTATCGCTCATATTCGTTTGATCCATGACTGGCGATTGCGCCAAACGATAATCCAAAATCCGAACGCCACAGCATGAACCTGGCATTGCGACCTAATGAAGCAGATGCCACTGAACCTTACGGGTCACCGCCCGGCCGGGCAACGGGGATGGCGCCGGGCCCTAGACCTCTCAACCGCGCAACGCCCGCGCCAACACGTCCCAGATTCTGTCATCTGCACATTGGGCCACGTTGAAACGCAGGAAATCACCGGCAGTACCGGCTTGGCTGAATGCATTGCCAGGGGCCAGTACCACGCCTTCGCTCAAGCAGGCCTTGGCCAGCGTGGCGGCATCTTTCCCGTGGGGCAACTGGCACCACACGTACATGCCTGCCTGGGGCGTTATCCAAGGCTCGATGCCCAGGGCGCGCAGCCTGGCGACCGTTGTGGTCATTGCCTGGGCCAGGCGCTGGCGAACACCCTCCATGTGTTTGCGGTAGCCACTGTCGGTAATGGCCTGGTAAATGATGTCTGCACCAAGGCGGCCACCGCCGAAGGTGGTGGCAATCTTCAGATCGACCAGGCTCTCGATCCATTCACCACGCGCAGCAATGTAGCCGCAGCGAATGGAGGCGGAGATGGTCTTGGAAAAGCTGCCGATCTGGATGACCCGCGAAAGCCCGTCGAAGGCCGCCAGGCGAGGCGCCGGCGTGGCCTCGAAATCCGCGAAAATCTCGTCCTCCACGATCACCAGGCTGGAGCTGTCGGCCAACTTCAGCAGCCGGTGTGCCGTGACCGGCGACAGGCTGGCGCCGGTCGGGTTGTGAATGCCGGCATTGGTGATGTACAACCGTGGCGCATGCTCACGCAAGGCAGCACCGAACGCCTCGATGTCCGGGCCTACCGCCGTGTAGGGCACACTGACGATGTTCACCCTGTGCGCCTTGAGCAGGGCGTGGAAATTGAAATAGCACGGGTCGTCGACCAGCACCGTGTCACCCGGCTGCAGCAGAAAGCGGCAAATCAGGTCAATGGCGTGGGTGCCGGACTCGGTGAGCATGATGTGGTCTGCCGGGGCTTCGATCCCGGTCCCCGCCAAACGCCGCGACAAGAACTGCCTGAGCGGCGGATGCCCAAGCGGTGAGGCGTAGTCGGTCAGCTTCACGGTGTCGGAACGCGCCAGGGTGCGCAACGCTTTGCGCATGCCCGCCTCGTACATCCAGGCGGCAGGCAGCCAACCACACCCCGGTTTCATCGCGTCGCTGGCAGTTTCCAAGGACTGGCGCGAGATCCACAACGGGTCCACTTCCCGGTCGAGCCTGGGCGCCAGTTCGGTCAGCACCAATGGCGCGACCGGCCCGGCGACGTAAAAGCCGGAGCCCGGGCGGGAATTGAGCAGCCCCTCGGCCATCAACCGTTCATAGGCTTCCAGCACGGTAGACACCGACAACTGCAGGGCCCGCGCCATGGCCCGCACCGAGGGGATTCTGGCACCAGGGGTATAGGTTCGCGAGGCTATCCGCGATTTTATTTCGCCCATCACCGCATCAATCCGCGTTCCGTTCCGGCTCATCACACCCTCGACTGTACTGGTTTCATAGGCATAACAGTTCGGTTCAACTGTACTGGATTGTACATGGCCTTCCTCGTGTTGTCGGTGCTGTACTGGGGCCTGAATGAACGAAGGGTATGGCCATGGAAAAAACAACAAGCGGGTGGATCAATGGGTTTATCGGCGTCGCCATCTTTGCCGGCTCTTTACCGGCAACACGGGTGGCTGTGGCGGCTTTCGAGCCCACCTTCCTGACCTGCGCCAGGGCGTCCATCGCCGGCCTGCTGGGTGCGCTTGTACTGATCTTGCTGAGGCAGCCTCGCCCGCAACGCGCTGACTTGCTGCCGTTGGCCGTGACCGCACTGGGCGTGGTGATCGGGTTTCCGCTACTGACGGCATTGGCCCTGCAGCACATCAGTTCTGCCCACTCCATCGTGTTCGTGGGGCTTTTACCCCTGTGCACCGCCGGGTTTGCCGTACTGCGTGGCGGGGAGCGGCCGCGGCCGTTGTTCTGGCTGTTCTCGTTTGCAGGTGCCGGGCTGGTCGCAGGCTACGCATTGTTCAATGGCGCCGAAGCGTCGGCAAGCGGTGACCTGCTGATGTTGGCGGCGGTGCTGGTTTGCGGGTTGGGTTATGCCGAGGGCGCGCGCCTTTCCAGAAGGCTGGGGGGCTGGCAGGTGATCAGCTGGGCCTTGATCGTGGCGCTGCCGCTGATGCTGCTGCTGACCATCGCCAACCTGCCAACCGCGGATGTGTTGGCCGGGGCAGGCGCGCCTGCATGGTTCAGCTTTGGCTACGTGTCCCTGTTCAGCATGCTGATCGGCTTCGTGTTCTGGTACCGGGGGCTGGTGCAGGGTGGCATTGCGGCCGTGGGCCAACTGCAACTGCTGCAACCCTTCATGGGGCTTGGCCTGGCAGCCTTGTTGCTGCACGAACACGTCAGCTGGATGATGCTGGTGGTCACGCTGGGGGCGGTGATATGTGTCGCCGGGGCAAGGAAGTACGCCCACTAGCCGAACCGGCTCAGCGAGGGCCGGCCTGGTCCTTGAGCCATTGCAGCACGGTACCAAGCGCCTTGGGTTGCTGCAGCTTGCGTGGCCATACCAGGTAGAACGACTTGTCGAGCCGCAATTCATGGTCGAACACCTGGCTCAGCCTGCCAGCGGCGATGTCCTCGTTGACAAAGGCCAGGCTGGCCAAGGCAATGCCCTGCCCGCTGAGGGCGGCGTCGATAGCCAGCGAGGTCTGGTTGAAGCGCAGATTCCGGGCGCTGGGTTGACCGTGCTGGGGGAACAACTCGGCCAGGAACCTGGGCCAGAAATCGTGGGCGTCGTGCAGCATGACGAACGCTTGCAATTGCGCGAAGCTAGTAGGCGCGTGGGCCCCCTTGAACAGGGCCGGGCGGGCTACCGCGACAATCCGCTGCTCCATCAACCGTTCACTGTTCAGCCCCGCGCCGACGTCCGGGTTGCCATAGCGCACGGCAACATCCACGCTGTCAGTGCCGAAGTGCGACAACCGATCGGTCGCCAACACCCGCAAATCGATGTCTGGGTGGCGCTGGGCAAACGCGCCGAGCCGGGGTATCAGCCATTTCGAGGCAAAGGTCGGGGTCACGCTGACCGTCAGGTGGGCAGCCTGTGGCCGGAGCAGGCGCGTCGCCTCATCGATCATGGCCAGGGCGTTGCGGATGCTGGCGCTGTAGCCCAGGCCCGCATCGGTCAGCGCCAGGCCGCGGGGCAGGCGCTCGAACAGGCGCAGGCCAAGGCTCGCTTCCAGCCCGCGTACCTGTTGCGCAACAGCGGCCTGGGTCACGCCCAGCTCCTCGGCCGCCAGCCGGAAGTTCAGGTGGCGAGCGACCACTTCAAAAACACGTAGCGCGTTAAGCGAGGGCAACGCTGGGAAACCGTCTGGCATGGCTGTGGCAAGGCTACCGGGTCGAGGGGGGCGTGATGCCTTCTGACACAGCCCCCAGGTCGAAAACCTGGACGCTGTGAAGGCGCATGGGGCCGATGCTACTCCCCGTGCCCCCGTGAAGATACCCTGGCTCAGGCGCCGAGTGCGGCCAGCACCTCTTGCAGCTTGCCCCGGGTCGCCGCCGTGCACGCCTGCATAGGGGCGCGCACCTCATCGCCAATCAGGTTCTGCAACATCAATGCCGCCTTGACCACAGCCGGGTTGGGCTCGGCAAAGGCCATTTTCAGCCATGGCAGCAGTTGGTAGAAAGTGCCGCGCGCGGCCGCCCAGTCACCTGCGTCCACCTGGCGCAGCATGCGCACGTAAAGGTCCGCCCGCACATGCGCCGAAGCCGAAATGGCCCCCGCGCCCCCCAGGCACAGGTTGTTGAAGATCTGCAGGTCTTCACCGGCCAGCACTTGGGCGTTACCGTCCTGGATCAGCGCCAGGGTGGTTTCCAGGTCGCCACTGCAGTCCTTGACCGCAGCAATGCGCGGGTGGCGCACGATACGCCGCAGGGTTTCCTGCTCGATGCGTACGCCGGTACGGTAAGGTATGTCGTAGACGATCACCGGCACGCGGGCTGCATCGGCGACGGTGTGGAAGAAGGCTTCGATACCCGCTTGCGAAGGGCGGATATAGCACGGTGCGGGAACCAGCAGCCCGCCCAGCGGCCGCTGCTGGACCTGCGCCTGGAAGGCCAGCAGTTCATCCAGGTTGTAACCCGACAACCCCATCACCACCCTGCCCGGCTCAACCCAGCCCAGCACGGCATCCAGCACCGCCAGTTGCTCGGCCTTGGACAGCGCCGCAGCCTCGCCCGTAGTACCGCACACCACAAAACCGGCCACGCCCTCTTCGAGCAAATGCTTCACCAGCTTTTCCAGCCCGGCGAAGTCGATTTCATTCGCGCATATGGGCGTGACGAGGGCGATCCAGATACCACGGAAATTCGACATGCAAAAACTCCTGATGTTGACCGAAAGTCAGCGTCAGCAGGGCGAAGAGTGGAGGGAGTCGGGCGGGGTTGCCTGGCGCCTTCTGTCTCGTCAGCCCACCTGACGAGACAGCGCGCCTCGGTCAGATGAGCGGCTGTTTCTTGGATTTCTTGGCAACGGCAACGCACGCACCAGCCTGGGCATTGAAGCCCGAAGCGAAGATGGCGTGGTTGGTCATGGACATGCTGGCAAGCCCGTTGCGTGGAGATGGCTGGATAATGGGAGGGGAAGCAGACACCTGTCAAGCCCGCCGGCTTGATCGAATGTGCGCCGCAGGTGTCTATTGGCAGGCGGATTGCGCCCAGTGCTGTATGGTTACCGGTTACGCAAAAGCAGATGCCCGGAGACAAGCATGCTTCGTATTTTTGAGCGCAGGCTCGACCCCTTCCCGCCCGACGAGGTGCCGCCGCCGCCCATGGGGCTGTTGCGCTTCATGTGGGCCTGTACGCGCGGCGCCCGTGGTTACATCCTGGTGCTGGCATTGCTCAGTGCCGGGGTATCGGTCTATGAGGCCTGGCTGTTCGCCTTCCTTGGCCAGGTAGTGGACCTGCTGGCCGCCTGGCAGGCGGGCAGCACCGTCAGCCCCGAGGAAAGCCGCGTGCTGTGGGGCATCGGTATCGTGCTGGTGGTCAGCGTCGGGCTGGTGGCCTTGCGCACCATGGTTCAGCACCAGGTGCTGGCAATCAATTTGCCGCTACGGTTGCGTTGGGACTTCCATCGGCTGATGCTGCGCCAGAGCTTGTCGTTCTTCTCCGACGAATTTTCTGGCCGGGTCACCACCAAGGTGATGCAGACAGCACTGGCAGTACGCGACGTGTTGTTCACCCTTATCGAGATCCTGCCCGGGATCGGCGTGTACTTCATCGCGATCATCGCCCTGGCCGGTGGTTTTGCCCTGAAACTGATGCTGCCCTTCATTGCCTGGGTGCTGTTGTTCGGCCTGGCCATGCTCTATTTCGTCCCCCGCCTGGGCAAGGTCGGGCAGGAACAGGCCAACGCCCGCTCGTCGATGACCGGGCGGGTTTCCGACGCCTACACCAACATCACCACGGTGAAACTGTTCTCACATTCAAACCGTGAAGCGCATTTCGCGCGTGCCGCCATGGAGGATTTCAAGCAGACCGGCTTTCGCCAGATGCGCCTGGTCAGCCTGTTCGAAATCGTCAACCAGGCGCTGGTCGTGGCCTTGATCATGGGCGCCGGCGGTTATGCACTGTGGCTGTGGCACCAGGGCGAGGTCGGCGCCGGTGCGGTAGCCGCGATCACTGCCATGGCCCTGCGGATCAACGGCATGTCGCACTGGATCATGTGGGAGATCACTTCGCTGTTCGAGAACATCGGTACCGTACAGGACGGCATGGGCACCCTGACCCGCGGCCCCAAGGTGCAGGATGCAGCGGATGCGACCACGCTGGTGAGCAAAGGCGGCGCGGTCAGTTTTGACCAGGTCAGTTTCAACTACAACGGCGAGCGCCAGGTGCTCAACGACTTGACCCTGCACATACGCCCCGGCGAGAAAGTCGGCCTGGTGGGGCGCTCGGGTGCCGGTAAGTCCACCTTGATCAACCTGTTGCTGCGCTTCTATGACGTGGACCAAGGTGAAATCCGCATCGACGGGCAGAACATCGCCAAGGTCACCCAGGACAGCCTGCGCAGTGCGATCGGCATGGTCACCCAGGACACCTCACTGCTACACCGCTCGATTCGCGACAACATTGCCTATGGCCGCCCGGATGCGACCGACGCGCAGATCCGCGCCGCCGCCGCCAATGCCCAGGCCGACGGGTTCATCGACCAGCTCAGCGACCGCCAGGGCAACAGTGGTTACGACACGTTGGTGGGCGAGCGCGGCATCAAGCTGTCTGGTGGTCAGCGCCAGCGCATTGCCATTGCCCGGGTGATGTTGAAGAACGCACCCATCCTGCTGCTGGACGAAGCCACCAGTGCGCTGGACTCGGAGGTGGAAGTGGCGATTCAGGAGAGCCTGGATGAAATGATGCAGGGTAAGACGGTCATCGCCATTGCCCACCGCTTGTCGACGATCGCGGCCATGGACCGGCTGATCGTGATGGATGAGGGCCGCATCATCGAGCAAGGCACGCATGCCGAACTGCTGGCCAAGCAAGGGGCCTACGCCCGGCTGTGGCAGCACCAGAGTGGCGGCTTTCTGGGCGAAGACCAAGTTATGGCCGACGCCCTGTAGACCCGGCGGCCTGCGGTGCTGGGCTCAACCCAGCACCGGCCGCAACAATGCCTGGGCCTCGTACAGGGCCGGTAGATAGCGCAAGCGGATTTCATCCATGCTCAAGCGTGAGGCGTGGGTGGTAATGGTCAGCGTCGCCTGCAACTGGCCGGCGCGGTCCAGCAACGGCACACCCAGCACGCGCATGCCGATTTCATATTCCTGGTCGACAATGCAGAACCCTTGCGCCTTCACCCGCTGCAGCTCGGCCTGCAGCAGCACAGGGTCAGTCTGGGTATACGGCGTCAACGCCTGCAGCGCGTTGCGCGCAAAGTATTCAGCCTGCGCGCCCTCCCCCAGCCAGGCCAGCCACACCCGCCCCCCGGCCGTGCAATACATCGGCACCCGCGAACCTGGCCGGATCGATAACGACGCCACATGGCTGTAGCGGCTGCGCACCAGGTGAATGATTTCGTCCCCATCGCGGGTGCCTACCGACACATGCTCCTGGGTCTGCCGCGCTACCTGCTCAATGATCGGCCGCAGCATGCGCGGCAATTGCGCCGAGTCGACATAGGCCTGCCCAAGGCGCAAGGCCTTGGGCGTAAGCCAGTACTCACGGCTGTCGGTCTGGGCGAAGCCCTCATGCACCAAGGTCAGCAGAAAACGCCGCGCAGCGCTGGGGGTGAGACCTGACAGGCGGGCGGCTTGCGGCACACTGAGGCGCGGCTGCTAGGCACTGAACACCTGCATCAGGGCCAGGCCCTTTTGCAGGCCGGCGATAAGGTCGCGGGGATGAATGACGGGGGTGGGCATGCCTTACCTCAGTGCTGGAAGCTAATCGGGCCGATCAATGCGATAACCGGAGCATGGCTGCGATTATCGCATCAACTTGCCGCCAAGCGCATTGTTGTCTGCGTTTGACTACCTCAACCTTGGCGCCACAACAACGCCAATAATGAGGTCAGCATGATTCGTGGTTCCACTGAACTGGTCGCCATCGTCGGTGCCCCCATCGCCCAGGTGAAGTCCCCGGAAAACTTCAACACCTGGTTCGCCAACCACCACCGCGATGTCGCCATGCTGCCCATCGACTTGCACGGGGCAGCGCTGGACAGCTTTGTCGGTGCCCTGCGCGGTTGGCAAAACCTGCGCGGTTGCGTGGTCACCGTGCCGTACAAGCAGGCCCTGGCCAAGCGCCTGGATGCCCTGAGCGAACGCGCTGCGGCCTTGGGCTCGGTCAATGTGGTGCGCCGCGAGCGCGACGGCCGTTTGCTGGGTGACAACGTTGACGGCGCCGGCTTTCTCGGGGCTGCGCGCAAGCACGGCTTCCTCCCTGCGGGCAAGCGTGCATTGGTGATTGGCTGTGGTGGTGTCGGCAGCGCCATCGCCTATGCCTTGGGCGAGGCCGGCATCGCCAGTATTACCCTCAGCGACCCCAGCAGCGAGCGCCTGGGCGCACTGTGCGACCTGCTTGGCACTGCCTTCCCCGGGCTCACGGTCCACACCGCGTTCAATGGGCTCGAAGGCTTCGACCTGCTGGCCAATGCCTCTCCGGTAGGCATGGGCAGCCGTGCCGAGTTGCCATTGTCCGCCGCCTTGCTGGCCACCTTGCTGCCCGAAACCCTGGTAGCCGACGTGGTCACTGCGCCCGAAATCACCCCGCTGCTCAACCGCGCCCGCCAGGTTGGCTGCAAGATCCAGACAGGGCCGGAAATGGCCTTTGCCCAACTCGGCCATTTGGGCGCCTTCATGGGCGTGACGCCGCTGGAGATCTGAAGCCATGGCGACTCATGAAGCAGCTTCACATAGCTACGACCTGGTTGTGCTGGGCAGTGGCGCCGGCGGCTTTGCCACCGCCGTTACGGCCGCCTACCGTGGGCTGAAAGTGCTGGTGGTGGAGAAGGCCGGGCACTTCGGTGGCACTTCGGCCATTTCTGGCGGCGCCGTGTGGCTATACGGCACCGACCAGGCGCGCGTGGCGGGGGCCGAAGACTCCCCCGAGGCCATGCGCACCTACCTCAAACACGTGATTGGTGAAGGCTACGACGCAGCCCTGGCCGACGCCTTTATCGAGCAAGGTCACCAGGCGCTGCGCTGGCTGGAGCAACACACCGAATTGCGCTATTCCCTGCGCCCGCACTCGCCGGATTACTACCCGCACGCCCCCGGTGCCACCGAGTTTGGGCGCGCGCTGGAAATGGTCGAATACGACGGCAGGCGACTCGGTGCACATTTCAAAGCGCTGCAGATGCCACCGCCGGGCATGCTGCTGTTCGGCGGCATGATGGTCAACCGCGTGGACATCCAGCACTTTCTCAGCATGCGCCGCTCGCCCCGGTCACTGTGGCACTGCCTGAAGCTGTTGGCCCGCTATGGGCGGGACAGGCTGCAGCACCCGCGCGGCACGCGGCTCACGACCGGCAACGCACTGGTCGCCCGGCTCGCCACCAGCGCCTTCGCCCATGGCACGCAACTGTGGTTGAACAGCGAAGCCGTGGAGCTGATCACCGAGCGCGGCAGGGTCACCGGCGTGGTGGTACAGCGTGACGGGCGCTGCGAACGGGTAATGGCCCGTGGCGGCGTGGTGTGCGCCATGGGTGGGTTCGCCGCTGGCGCGCTGGCCGCCAGCTACCGCCCAGCGCAAGCGGGCGCGCACCTGAGCATGTCACCGCCGAGCAACGACGGTGCCGCACTGCGCCTTGGCCAGGCAGTGGCCGCCGCGGTTGGCGACGGCCTGGCGGCGAACTTCTTCTGGGCACCGGTTTCCGAACTGCGCCATGCCGACGGTCGCCACGAACGTTTCCCGCACCTGGTGACCGACCGCGCCAAACCGGGCGTGATTGCGGTAGACGCCAGCGGCCGGCGCTTCGTCAACGAATCCGACTCATACCACCATTTCGTGCAGACCATGTTCGCCAAAGGCATCAGCAGTTGCTGGCTGGTCTGTGATGGCCAGGCGATGCACCGCTACGGCCTGGGCCTGGCGCGGCCCAGCCCCGTGAACAACCAGGCGCTGGTCGACGCCGGCTACCTGTACCGGGCGACCACAGCGCAAGCCCTGGCCGAGGCCATCGGTGTGGATCCGGAGGGGCTTGCCCGCACCCTCGAGCAGTTCAACCGTGATGCCGCCACGGGCACCGACCGTGCGTTCGGCAAAGGCGGCAACAGCTACAACCGCTACATGGGCGACCCGCAGCACCAACCCAACCCCTGCCTGGCGCCGCTTACCCGCGCGCCGTTCTATGCCATCCGCCTCCACACCGGCGACCTCGGTTCGGCCTGCGGCCTGGTCACCAACACCGATGCCAATGTACTGAACCGCAACGGTCAGCCCATCGCCGGGTTGTACGCGGTTGGCAACGACATGAACTCACTGATGAAAGGCACCTACCCCGGGCCCGGCATCACCCTGGGCCCTGCCCTGACGTTCGGCTGGCTCGCTGCCAACCACATCGCTGCGCGCCTGCAGGCGCCCAGCACCCCCATGGAGACCCCAGCATGTACTACGAACTGAGAACCTACACCCTCGACCCCCTGAAAATGGCCGACTGGCTCGCGCTGTACCAGAGCCACGCGCTGGAGGTGCAAAGCGAACATTTGGGCAACCTGGTGGGCTTTTTCACCAGCGAGTTCGGCGACGTCAACCAGGTGGTGCATATCTGGGGCTATAGCAGCCTGGACGAGCGCATGGCGCGCCGGGCGGCCATGGCGGCGGACCCACGCTGGGCGGAATTCTCGCGGCGCAACCGGGAGCTGGGGGCAGTCGTGCGCCTGCACTCACGGTTGATGCGGCCAACCGGTTTTTCGCCCTTGCAGTAAACCCTGCACACCCCTTCTCACCGCCCTTACGGAACAACGCCATGCAACCTCTGCAATGCGACGTATTGGTCATCGGCGCTGGTGCCGCTGGCCTGGCGGCCGCCGTGACTGCCGCGCACCATGGCCAGCAGGTAATCATCGCCGACAAGGCCACCCACCTGGGTGGCACCAGCGCCTGGTCGGGCGGCTGGCTGTGGATACCCCGCAACCCGCTGGCAGTTGCCGAGGGCATCGTCGAGGCAGGCGACGCCCCGGAGCGCTACCTGCGCGCGCAAACCCATGTCAGTGAACTGGATCCGCGCCAACTGGCGTTTCTGCACCACGGCCCGGAAATGGTGGCGTTTTTCCAGCGGCACACTGCCGTGCAGTTTCAAAGCGGCAGCCGCATGCCCGACATGCACGCAGGTGACGGCAGTGCGCACGGCGGCCGCTCGCTGTGCGCACTGCCCTACGACGGGCGCCGGCTGGGGCCTTGGCTGCACAAGCTGCGCCCGCCGCTGGACATCGTCAGCCTGGCCGGCATGGGCATTGCCGGGGGCGCCGACATGGCCGCCTTCTTCAACGCCACCCGCTCGCCCAAGGCGGCCATGCATGTCGGCAGGCGGCTGCTGCGCCATGGCCGCGATCTGCTGCTGCACCGTCGCGGCCAGCAGCTGGTCAATGGCAACGCGCTGGTGGCACGCCTGCTGCGCAGTGCGCTCGATCTGGGCGTGACCGTGCTGACCGGCAAAGCGGCCACGCGCCTGCTGGGCTCAGGCCGGGTCGGCGGCGCACAGTTTGCCGACGGCCAGGTGATTCACGCGCGCCGTGGCGTGGTGCTGGCTTGCGGGGGCTTTCCGCATGATCGTCAGCGTATTGCGCAACTGGTGCCGCATGCGCCGCAGGGTCACCAGCATTATTCTGCCGCGCCCCGGGAAAACACCGGGGACGGCTTGCGCCTGGGCGAACAGGCCGGTGGCCAGGTACATAGCTGCGGTGACCATGCCGGGGCTTGGGCACCGGTGTCGCAGGTGCCACGCCGCGATGGCAGTCATGGCCACTTTCCACACCTGGTCGACCGCGCCAAACCCGGTTTCATTGCGGTACGCAGCGATGGCCGGCGCTTCGCCAACGAGGCCGATTGCTACCACGACTTCATGAATGCATTGTTCGCCGCCACCCCCCAGGGCGAGCCGGCGCAGGCCTGGCTGATCTGCGACCATGCCGCGCAACGGCGCTATGGCATTGGCTGGGCCAAACCCTTTCCGTTCCCCACCCGCATCTACCAACGCTGTGGCTACTTGCACAAGGGCGACAGCCTGGCCCAGCTGGCACAGCGCTGTGGCATCGATGCGGCGCAGTTGCAGTGCACGGTGGCGGCGTTCAACCAGCATGCGGCCCAGGGCCTGGACCCCGTTTACGGCCGCGGCGCGTCAGCCTATAACCGCGCCCAAGGGGAACCGTTGCACGGGCCCAACCCCTCGCTACGGCCCCTGCTGAACGGGCCGTTCTACGCGGTCAAGCTGTTGCCCGGCAGCCTTGGCACTTTTGCCGGCCTGGCGACAGACGCGGCGGCCCGGGTGCTGAACGATCAGGCGCAGCCTATTCCCGGGCTGTATGCGGTGGGCAACGATATGCACAGCGTGATGGGCGGGCACTACCCGAGCGGCGGTATTACCCTGGGGCCGGGCATGACCTTTGGCTATATCGCTGGCATGGCGTTGAGCAGTTCCGGGGCGGGTTTGCCCGACCTGCTGCATCCCTTGCCAGCGCCATTCAACGCTGCCTAAAGCCGCTATCAGGCCAAGCGGGCCCGCGCCGCATGCAGCTTCTTGTAGCTCTCGATCAACCGCAGGTGCCGGTCAAGGCCTTCGAGCTTCATGCTGGTCGGGGTCAGGCCATGGAAGCGGACACTGCCGTCAACCGAGCCCAGCACCGCGTCCATGCGCGCATTGCCGAACATGCGGCGGAAGTTGGCCTCGTAGTCGCCCAGCTCCAGTTCATCATCCAGTTGCACCTCCAGCACCACATTCAGCGCCTGGTAGAACAGGCCACGTTCGACGGTGTTGTCGTTGAACTGCAAGAACGCCTCGACCAGCTCCTTGGCATCTTCGAAGCGCTGTACGGCCAGGCAGATCAGCAGCTTGAGTTCAAGAATGGTCAGCTGGCCCCAGGCAGTGTTCTCGTCGAACTCCACGCCGATCAGCGTGGTGATGGTGGTGTAGTCATCGACATCGCAGTTGTCCAGGCGCTTGAGCAGCAGTTTCAGCGAGCGGCTGTCGAGGCTGTGCAGGTTGAGGATGTCGGCACGGAACGCCAGGGCGCGGTTGGTGTTGTCCCAGATCAGGTCTTCGACCGGGTAGATCTCGGAATAACCCGGCACCAGGATACGGCAGGCTGTGGCGCCCAGGTTGTCGTACACCGCCATGTACACTTCCTTGCCCATGTCTTCCAGAATGCCGAACAGCGTGGCCGCCTCCTGCTGGTTGGAGTCTGCGCCGTGGCCAGAGAAGTCCCACTCGACGAACTCGAAGTCGGCCTTGGCGCTGAAGAAACGCCACGACACCACCCCGCTGGAATCGATGAAGTGTTCGACGAAGTTGTTCGGTTCGGTCAGCGCATGGCTTTCGAAGGTCGGTTGCGGCAGGTCGTTCAGGCCCTCGAAGCTGCGCCCCTGCAGCAGTTCGGTAAGGCTGCGTTCCAGCGCCACTTCCAGGCTTGGGTGGGCGCCGAACGAGGCGAAAACGCCACCGGTGCGCGGGTTCATCAGGGTCACGCACATGACCGGGAACTCACCCCCCAGCGAGGCATCCTTGACCAGTACCGGGAAGCCCTGCTCTTCCAGACCCTGGATACCCGCAAGGATGGCCGGGTACTTGGCCAGGACTTCGTGCGGCACATCCGGCAGGCACAATTCGCCTTCGAGGATTTCACGCTTCACCGCCCGCTCGAAGATTTCCGACAGGCACTGCACCTGCGCCTCGGCCAGGGTGTTGCCAGCGCTCATGCCGTTGCTGAGGAACAGGTTTTCGATCAGGTTGGACGGGAAGTACACCACTTGCTGGTCAGACTGGCGCACGAACGGCAGCGAGCAGATCCCGCGCGCCGTGTTGCCCGAGTTGGTGTCGTACAGGTGAGAGCCGCGCAGCTCGCCGTCGGGGTTGTAGATTTCCAGGCAATGCGCATCGAGAATCTCGGCCGGCAGCGCGTCGCGCGGGCCGGGCTTGAACCACTGCTCGTCGGGGTAATGCACGAACGCGGCATTGGCCAGGTCTTCGCCCCAGAACTGGTCGTTGTAGAAGAAGTTGCAGTTCAGGCGTTCGATGAACTCGCCCAGCGCCGAGGCCAGTGCGGCCTCCTTGGTAGCCCCCTTGCCGTTGGTGAAGCACATGGGCGACTGCGCGTCGCGAACATGCAGCGACCACACATTGGGGACGATATTGCGCCATGAGGCGATCTCGATCTTCATCCCCAGCCCGGCGAGAATGCCCGACATGTTGGCGATGGTCTGCTCCAGCGGCAGGTCCTTGCCAGGGATGCAGGTGCTGGTATCGGACACCGGCATCAGCAAGCCCTGCGCATCGGCGTCGAGGTTGTCGACCACCTCGATGACGAACTCCGGGCCGGTCTGCACCACTTTCTTCACCGTGCAGCGGTCGATGGAACGCAGGATACCCTGGCGGTCCTTTTCGGAAATGTCCTCGGGCAGTTCCACCTGGATCTTGAAGATCTGGTTGTAGCGGTTTTCCGGGTCGACAATGTTGTTCTGCGACAGGCGGATGTTTTCTGTCGGTATGTCACGGGTCTGGCAGTAAAGCTTGACGAAGTAAGCCGCACACAAGGCCGAAGACGCCAGGAAGTAATCGAACGGGCCCGGGGCCGAACCATCGCCTTTGTAGCGGATCGGCTGGTCGGCGATCACCGTGAAGTCGTCGAACTTCGCTTCGAGGCGAAGATTGTCGAGAAAGTTAACCTTGATTTCCATGCGGGATTACCGTGATTTAAGCGTGCAAGACGAGATTGGCCGGCATTATCCGGGTTTTTACCGCGCACGTCCTGCCTGGCTGTCCAGTTGCGCATTCCAACGGATTACTTGCCTGATTCTCTGAACCTGCCACCGGTTCAAACCGGTGGCCGCTGGCCTGTGCTAGCGTTTCCCCACCGGGGAACAATGTATTCCCCACCCGACATGACCCCGCGACAACAACCGATGACTGGCAGGTGAACCATGGAACTACGCATCAACCAGAAGACCTACCAGGTCGAGGCGGACGCCGACACGCCCCTGTTGTGGGTGATCCGCGATGACCTAGGGCTGACCGGCACCAAGTATGGCTGCGGCCTGGCCCAGTGCGGCGCGTGTTCGGTACTGGTCGACGGCAACGTGGTCCGTGCCTGCGTCACCCCGGTGGCCGGCGTGGTCGGCCGCGAGGTCACCACCATCGAAGCGATCGAAGCCGACCCGGTCGGCCAACGGGTGGTCACGGCGTGGGTCGACCACCAGGTGGCTCAGTGCGGCTACTGCCAGTCCGGCCAGGTGATGGCGGCCACCGCGCTGCTCAAGCACACGCCCAAACCCAGCGCCGAGCAGATCGACGCAGCCATGGTCAACCTGTGTCGCTGCGGCACCTACAACGCCATCCATGCCGCCATGCACGACTTGGCCCAAGGGGAGCAGGCCTGATGAACACACCCGTCGATACCCCTGCCGAACTGCTCGGCCTGCAGCGCGGCGAAACGGTCAACCTGTCACGCCGTCGCTTCCTCGCCGGCACTGCCGTGGGCGCACTGGTGCTGGGCTTCGGCCTGCCGGTGGGCGTGCCGCGGGTGCAAGCCGCCGCCGTGGCCACAGCAGAACGCGGCACCCAAGTGCCGGCGTTTCTGGAAATTCGCCCAGACGGTACGGTGCGCCTGCTCAGCCCGTTCATGGAAGGCGGCCAGGGCCCGTTCACCGCCATGGCCCAGATCGTTGGTGAAGAGCTGGACGTGGACCCCGCGCACTTCGTGGTCGAAAGCGCGCCACCCGGCGAAGCCTATGTGGTGATGGAAAACGGCATGCGGATTACCGGCGGCAGCATGTCGGTACGCATGAGCTACCCCACCATGCGCCGCTTGGGCGCCCTCGCCCGGGCCATGTTGCTGCAGGCTGGCGCCGAAAAGCTGGGGGTGCCAGTGGCCGAACTGTCGAGCACCCCGGGTAACGTGGTACATACCACGAGTGGCCGCTCGGTGCCTTACGGCGAACTGGCCGGGCGGGCCATGGACCTGCCGGTACCCGACCCGGCCAGCGTCAAGCTGCGCGACCCTGGCCAGTTCCGCTGGATCGGCAAGCCGGTTCGGCGCCTGGATGCCTACGACAAATCCACCGGCAAAGCCCAATACTGCATCGACATCAAGGTGGACGGCATGCTCCACGCCGCCGTGCAGCATGCGCCGCGCCTGGGCATGACCGTTGGCAGCCTGCGTAACGAAGGCCAGGTCAAGGCAATGAACGGCGTGCACTCGGTGCATCAGTTGCCAGGGGCGGTAGCGGTGGTCGCTGAACGTTGGTGGCACGCCAAGCGCGCCGTCGAAGCCCTTCAAGTCGACTGGCAAGAGCCAGCTGCCGACAGCACGCTACGGGCGATGCCGGCTGATTTTTCCAGCGACGGCTGGCGCGAGCACCTGGCCACGGTCGACGGCCCGGCGCGCGATGAAGAAAACGAAGGCGATGTAGCGGGTGCCTTGGCCAATGCCAAGACCCGGGTCGAGGCCAGCTACCACAACCAGTACCTGAACCATGCCCAGCTGGAGCCACCGTCGGCCCTTGCCCGCTTCAATGCCGATGGCACGCTGGATGTCTGGCTGCCCAACCAGGCCCCGGACATGTTCCGTGACGACATCGCCCAACGCACCGGCCTGCAAACCAGCCAGATCAACCTGCACTCGCCTCTGTTGGGCGGCTTCTTCGGCCGCCACTTCCTGTACGAATCGGCCAACCCCTACCCGCAGGCCATTGCCCTGGCCAAGGCGGTGGGCCGGCCAGTCAAACTGATCTGGAGCCGCGAAGAAGAGTTTCTGCGTGATGTACTGCGCCCGGTCGCCGTGGTGAAGTTCCGCGCTGGGCTCGATGCCGACGGCCTGCCGGTGGCCATCGAAGCGGTCAGCGCCACCGAAGGCCCGACCGAGGCCCTGGCGGGCAAGCAGGGCGACAAGGTCGACCCCACCGCGCTTGAGGGGCTGTCGGGCAAGGCCTATGCCATCGCCAACAAACGCATTGCCCAGGTCTATGTCAAAGGCCCGGCCATGCTCGGCTACTGGCGCTCGGTGGGCAACTCGCTGAACGACTTCTTCTATGAGTCGTTTCTAGACGAACTGGCCGACAAAGGTGGCAAGGACCCGTTCGAACTGCGCCTGCACCTGCTGCGCGACAACCCCCGGCTGACCACCCTGCTGAACGCGGCCGCCGACTTGTCCGGGGGCTGGAAGCGCGGGCCGTTCACCGCCGAAGATGGCAGCAAGCGGGCCCGTGGCGTGGCCATAGCCTCGCCCTTCGGCTCGCACGCAGCCGTCATCGCCGAAGTGTCGATGGAGAACGGCCAGGTCAAGGTGCACGATATCTGGCAGGCCATCGACCCCGGCAGTATCGTCAACCCGGCCATCATCGAGCACCAGGTCAATGGTGCGGTGGCCTTGGGCCTGTCGCAGACGCTGGTGGAAGAAGCGGTGTACGTGGATGGCAAGCCGCGCGCGCGCAATTACGACCTGTACCCGATCCTGCCGCCTTCGCGCATGGCACGGGTACATGTGCGCATTGTCGAAAGCGGGGCGAAAATGGGCGGCATTGGCGAACCGCCACTGCCCGCAGTCGCGCCGGCAGTGGCCAACGCGGTGGCGCAACTGACCGGCCAGCGCGTACGCAGCCTGCCAATGAGCCGCCACACCTTCAGCTGACGCACGAGGATTGCCCCATGACCCATCGCTTCGCAAGAACCGCTGGTTGGCTGGCGCTGCCGTGCCTGATCGCGGCGGGCCTGCTTGCCTGGTATGTCACCCGCGAGCCCGCTTCGCCGTTCACCGACGCGCAGGCGGATACCGCCGCCGCAGCGCTGGTCAGCCGTGGCGAATACGTGGCCCGGCTCAGCGACTGCGTCGCCTGCCACAGCCTGCCAGAGGGCCAACCGTTCGCCGGCGGGCTACAAATGGCCACCCCACTGGGGGCCATTCATGCCACCAACATCACCCCCGATCGCGACACTGGCATCGGCGCCTACAGCCTGGCGGACTTCGACCGCGCCGTGCGCCACGGCGTGGCACCCGGTGGCCGGCGCCTGTACCCGGCCATGCCCTACCCCTCGTACGCCAAACTCAGCGATGACGACGTAAAGGCGCTGTATGCGTTTTTCATGCACGGCGTGCAGCCGGCCAAGCAAGCCAACCTGCCCAGCGATATCCCGTGGCCGCTGAACCTGCGCTGGCCCATTGCGCTGTGGAACGGCCTGTTTGCCCCGACCGCGCCGTACACCGCCCAGGCGGGGCAGGACGCGCAGTGGAACCGAGGTGCCTACATCGTCCAGGGCCCTGGCCACTGCGGCAGTTGCCACACGCCGCGTGGTTTGGCGTTCAACGAAAAGGCCTTGGACGACAGCGGCACAGCGTACCTGGCCGGGGCATTGCTCGATGGTTGGTATGCACCGAGCCTGCGTGCGGACCACAACACCGGGTTGGGGCGCTGGAGCGAAGCTGAAATCGCCCAGTTCCTCAAGACCGGCCGCAACCGCCATGCCGTGGTATTCGGTTCGATGACCGAGGCATTCAACAACTCCACCCAGTTCATGACTGACGACGACCTGGCCGCCATCGCCCATTACCTGAAGTCGCTGCCCGGTGACCCTCAGCGCGATGGCGCGCCCTGGCAGTACCAGGCAGTGTCGGCTGCCGAGCGGCTGGACGCCCCCGGGGCGCACACCTACGTGACCCGCTGCGCGTCGTGCCATGGCCTGGACGGCAAGGGCCAGGCGCCATCGATGCCACCACTGGCCGGGGCTACATCGGCTTTGGCCAAAGAAGACGCGTCGACGATCAATATCACCTTGAACGGTTCACAGCGGGTAGTGTCTGCTGGAGTGCCTGATGCTTACCGTATGCCGGCCTTTCGCGAGCAACTGGGGGACAAGGAGATCGCCGAAGTGCTGACGTTCGTGCGCTCGGCCTGGGGCAACCAGGGCGGCGCGGTGGACGCGCAGGCGGTAAGCAAGTTGCGCGGGCACACCGACCCGGCCAGCAGTAGCCCCATCATCTTGCATATGCGCTGAAGGGGGCATGCCTGAGCCAACCTTCTCGACAGTGTTGTAACGGAGTTTCCATGGAAAGCATCGACCTGCTGGTGCTGCGCACCACCCGCGACTGGCTTGCCGGCGGCCACCGCGCCCTGCTTGCCACGGTCGCCCGTACATGGGGCTCTTCACCGCGCCCGGTCGGCTCGATGATGGCGCTGCGCAGCGATGGCCGGGTGGTTGGCAGCGTATCCGGTGGCTGTATTGAGGACGACCTCATCCACCGCTACACCAGCGCCTATGGCGGCCCCGGCATGCCCAGCGGCCAGCCGCAGGTGGTGCGCTACGGCGTCAGCGCCGAGGAAGCCCACCGTTTCGGCCTGCCCTGCGGCGGCACCCTTGAACTGGTGCTGGAGTTCGCGCCCGCGTTGTCGCACCTGGAACAACTGCTGGCCAGCCTGGACAGCGGCAACCTGATGTGTCGCGAACTCGACTTGCACACGGGTGCTGCCAGCCTGGTTGCCACCGCTACCCCACAACTGTTCAGGTTTGATGGCCAGCGCCTGTGCAGCACCCTTGGGCCTGGTTACCGCCTGCTGCTGATCGGTGCTGGCGCCCTGGCCGAGTACCTCGCAACCATGGCCCTGTTCAACGGCTTCAGTGTCTCGTTGTGCGACCCGCGCCCGGAATACACGGCAGGCTGGAGCATCCCCGGCGTTACCCTGCTGCCAGGCATGCCAGACGATGTGGTCCGTGCCTTCAAGGCAGATGTGCGCAGCGCCATCGTTGCCGTCAGCCATGACCCCAAGCTGGACGACCTGGCCTTGCTCGAAGCCTTGCACAGCCCGGCCTTCTACATTGGCGCCATCGGCTCGCGGCGCAACAGCCAACTGCGCCGTGAGCGGCTAATCGAGCATTTCGGCGAAAGCGAAGCGTCGCTGCAGCGTTTGCATGGACCGATAGGCATCTATATCGGCAGCAAGACCCCGGCGGAAATCGCCGTCAGCGTGATGGCCGAGCTGCTGGCGGCAAAAAATGATGTGCATTTGCCTGGCGCGGTCAACGTCAGCAACGCCAAGGAAGCCGAGCAACTGGCCCACGCGCTGTAGCAACGGCCTGCGCACGACCTGTCATTGCCATTGCTCCATGTTCTGCTTCAACAACTGCTGCGGTAGGGCTCCGCCTACGATCCTGGCCATTTCCCGGGCCAGTGCTGCGCGCAGCTGTGGTTGGTTGCAGGGTGAATTATGCGAAATGGCCAGGTACAACCCTTCACTGGAGACCGGTGGCTGCAGTACCTGCACGGCACCGCCAATACCCAGTGTGCGCGCCAGGGCCATGCCAGGGTACTGTTCGTAAACCACGTAGGCACTGCGCTTGTGCACCAGTTTTTCGAACGCCTGGCGAGCAGTGGGTACCGCTTCGAGCGTGAGATTAGCATGCGCGTACTCATCGAACTGCTGGCCATGGCTGTTGTTCACCAACGTACCGCCTTTGCGGCCCTTCAGGTCCGCCCATTGCCGGTAGGCAAAGGCGTCACCCTGGCGCACCCAGACCACGCTGGGGGTGGCCAGGAACGGTGGCTCGATGAAGTCCATGTGCTGTTGCCGCGCCTCGGTGCGAAAGTACCCGGCCAGAAGGTCGATCCGCCCAGTGCGCACTTCTTCCTGCGCGCGTGACCACGGCCCCGCGTCAACTACGTCGATCTCCAGCCCGAGCTGCTTGCCCAGGTGCTTGAGCAAATCGGCATTGGCACCCATCAACTGCTGCGGGTTGCGCGGATCGCGCCACAGGTAAGGCGGGTATTCCGGGTTACCGGTGGCGGTCAGCCGCCGGCATGTGTCATCGGCTACCGCCGCCAGGGGCAGCAGCATCAGGCACAACAAGGGCAAGGCGTGGCGCAGGCAACGCTTGATCATCGACGACCCTCGGCAGTTGTAACTTCGCCGCCCCGCTGGGTGACCAATGGCTTGAGCAATGCTGGTCGGCTGCATCAGGCGTGGGGCTGCATACAGTCTGGACCATCAGAGGCCGACTAGCGGACCTTTTATGGGCAAAAAAAGGAGTGCGGCCCATCGCCGGCAAGCCGGGCTCCCACAGGAGCAGTGCAAACCTCAAGCTTTGCGCCCCCTGTGGGGGCTGATGGGCTGCCAGCAGGGCTTAACTGACCTGCCGCTTGGCCGCCTTCTTGGCGATGGCCTTCATGCGCGTGGCCGCCCGCTGCACGGTCGCCATCTTCTCGGGGCGCTTCATGCCCCGCCATTTGCGGATTTCCTCGCGGGTACGGCCGCAGCTTACGCACAGCTCACTGTTGAGCTGGCACAGCGAAACGCAGGGGTTGTCGATGTCTTTGGCCATATGCCGTTCAGCCGGGCAATTCAGCCCGCGCGCGCGCGCCAGCATCCTTGAACACTTTGCGCACTTCATCGGCCTTGGCCTTGTTGACCGAGTGGGCGGCCAACAGCTCGTCGACTACGCGCAGGCCCTGTTCCAGGGCCGTCGCCAATTGCTCGGCGTCGCAAGCGTCAGCGATATCCCCAAGGTAAGGCGCGATGAGGTAAACGTAACGGTCTTGCAGCTTGAGCGCTTCCAGCGCGTCGAGAGCACGCTGGAACCGCTCGGCTGCGGCAGGGCTCATGCTCAGTTTATCGAAATGAATCAGGCTCACACGGTCAGTGGCCATTATTACGAATCTCCGTTTCCTGGTACGGCCGGGCCCGCACGCGACAGCGCTTCTACGGTGCTTGATGTGCAACCCCGGGTAATGAACACCAGCGTACCAGAAGCCGAGACAGAAAGGTTCATCGCCACCAGAACTAAAACGCTTTGCCGAGTCGCGCAAGGGCAGCCCCAGGACGCTATCGGGACAGGTGCCGGCGCCGACCGCGCAGGATAATTCCGCCAGCACTCCACCCGGCCGAGGCGCCAACGCCCTCGGTAGCTCACACAACTACAAGCCTGCACGAACAGGCAAGCCACACAGGGGCCTCAGCATTCATGGTAAAGGAACACATCAACGAAACACTCGACCTTGGCGTTACCGACCCCTCGAAAACCGCAGAAGCCCGCCAGGACCGGCGCTTCGAGGGCAAGCTGGACTGGGTGGTCTTCGGTTTCACCAGCATCCTGGCCATCGCTTTCGTGCTCTGGGGCTTCATCAACCAGGCCAGCCTGGCGCGCAGTGCCTCCACCGCTCAATCGTGGGTCATTCTCAACTTTGGCTGGTTCTTCGTACTGACCTCCACCCTGTTCGTGGTGTTCGTGCTGTGGCTGGCCGCCAGCCGCTACGGGCGGGTACCGCTTGGCCGTGATGGCGAACAGCCAGAGTTTCGCACGGTGTCCTGGGTGGCGATGATGTTCAGTGCCGGCATGGGTATCGGCCTGATGTTCTTCGGCGTGGCCGAGCCGCTGTCGCACTACGTGTCGCCGCCGCCCGGCTCGGCCAGCGGGCAGACCAGCGAAGCGATGCAGGTCGCCATGGCGACCACCCTCTTCCACTGGACCTTGCACCCTTGGGCCATGTACGCCATCGTCGGCCTGGTCATCGCCTACGGGACCTTCCGCCGGGGCCGCTCACAGTTGATTTCCGCGGCCTTCCGGCCGTTGATCGGCAAGCACGCCAACGGCCCGCTTGGCCGGCTGATCGACATGATGGCAATCTTCGCCACGCTGTTCGGCTCGGCGGCCTCGCTGGGCCTGGGCGCCCTGCAGATCGCCGGCGGGTTGGAATACAACGGCTGGATCGAAAGCCCTGGCAAGCTGTTCTACATCTCCATCATCACCCTGCTGACCATCGCCTTCGTCTCGTCGGCGGTATCGGGCATCGGCAAGGGCATCCAGTGGTTGTCCAACATCAACATGGTGCTGGCCCTGGTGCTGGCGCTGTTCGTGTTCATGGTCGGGCCTACCCTGCTCATGCTGAACTTGCTGCCGACCTCGCTCGGCATCTACATCAAGATGCTGCCGGAAATGATGGCCCGTACCAACGCCAGCGGTGGCGAGCAGATGAACAGCTGGCTGGCCGGCTGGACAGTGTTCTATTGGGCCTGGTGGATTTCCTGGACGCCGTTCGTGGGCATGTTCATTGCCCGCATCAGCCGTGGCCGCACCATCCGCCAGTTCGTTACCGGCGTGCTGCTGGTGCCGAGCCTGGTCAGCCTGGTGTGGTTCACCATCTTCGGCGGCGCGGCCGTCGATGCCCTGCGCGAAGGTGCTTTCCAGCTGGCCAACGGGGCCGTCAACAGCAACCATGCGTTGTACCAGTTGCTGGACAGCTACCCACTGGCCTCTGCGACGTCAGTGCTGGTGATGGTGCTGGTGGGTATCTTCTTCGTTTCCGGCGCCGACGCGGCGTCGCTGGTGATGGGCACGCTGTCGGAGCACGGCACCACCGCACCTTCGCGGCGCACGGTGATTTTCTGGGGCGCGCTGACCGGGACGGTCGCGGCCATCATGTTGGCGATCGGCGACCCACGGGACCCTGGCGAAGCGCTGACCGGGCTTCAGAACCTGACGATCGTGGTGGCCCTGCCGTTCGTGGTGGTGATGGTGCTGCTTTGCCTGGCGCTGTACCGCGACCTGCGCAAGGACCCGATGATGCTGCGCCAGCTGCGCGGCAACGAGCTGATCGAAAAAGCCGTGCTGTATGGGGCGGTGAAGCATGGCGAAGAGTTCTATATCGTGGTGCAGGAGAAAAAGGCGTCGGTCAAGACGGCGGAGGCTGCGAGCGAAACCGCAGACACCTGAACCCGCGCAGCGGTAACGGCTACTGCCCAAAAAAAGCGCCCCAAAAGGTAATGCCTGTCAGTTGAGCGTTACTGGGGCTGCTTTGCAGCCCTTCGCGGGCACGCCCGCTCCCACAGGTTTAGCGCTGAACTCAAGAACTGCGCGATACCCTGGACTACCCCAAATTACTTAACTGACTTGCATTACCCAAGGGGCGCAAAACATTCACCCAAACCAAAGGAGCTGGAAAGCTACCAAGGTGAATTCACAGGATCGACAGTGGGTACTCGACGATCAGCCGCACTTCGTCCAGGTCCGACTCGAACGCCGTGGCGCGGGTGGTGGCCTGGCGTACGCGCAGCGCCAAGTCCTTGGCCGCACCGCTCTGCACCACGTACTTGACCTCGATATCGCGCTCCCAGCGTTTCTGATCGGTCAGCGGGTTGCCATCGGCACCCCGGCGCATATATACGGCGTTGGCGTTGCTGTAGTCCGCGTCGCTCCCTTTGCCGTAGCGGGTCATGAACGACAACCCAGGCACGCCATAGGCCGCCATGTTCAGGTCATAGCGCAGCATCCACGAACGCTCCTTGGGCGAGTTGAAGTCGCTGTACTGGATGGAGTTGTCGAGGAAGATCGAGTCGGCCTGGCGCAAGTAATCGAAGTCGTCGTCGCCATTGTTGCGCTGGTGGGTGAGCGCAAGGGTGTGGGCACCGAAACGCACGCCCAGCTTGGCACTCCAGATATCGTTGTCGAAAGCACCCAGGCGCTGGCGCCCCTCGTCCACGGCCTTGTAGTAATTGAAACCGCCAATCAGCGCCAGTTGCTCGCCAAGCGGCCAACTCAGGCTGGTGCCGGCGTAGTACTGGTTCCAGACATCCTTGAGCCGGCTGCTGAACAGGCTGACACTGGCATATTCGTTGAGGGTGTAGTCGCCGCCGCCGTAGGCGATCCAGGGCGAGTCCACCGGGCCGCCGTAAAATGTGGCGAAGTTTTCCCGCATGCCGCTGGACATGGGCTGGCTCATGGCATGCAGGCGCCCCGCCTGCAAGGTCAGGTCCTTGATGCTGGTGTTCTCCAGGGTCGCGCCCCGAAAGCTCTCGGGCAACAGCCGTGAGTCGCCTGCGGCGACCACCGGGTTAACCGGAAACACATCGCCCACCTTCAATACCGTATCGAAGAGGCGCACCTTGGCTGCGCCGCCAACCTTGGTGTATTCATCGCGCGCCTGGCCGTCATGGTCCACCGGCAATACATCGAACGAACTGCGCCCGCCGTTACGGCCGCCGCCGGTATCGAGCTTGAGGCCGAGCATGGCGAACGCGTCCACGCCGACACCGACCGTGCCTTGGGTAAAGCCCGACTCGAAGCGGGCGATCACGGCGTGAGCCCAGGCCTCGGAGTAGCCATTGTCAGCCGCTTTGCGCGGGTTGTGCGTGGGCGCTGCAGCGTCGCGGTTGTCACGGTTGAAGTAGAAGTTGCGGTTGAGCACATCGAGGGTGCTACCTTCGATGAAGCCGTCCGTGTTCTTTTCGGCGGCCAGTGCCTGGCCACCGAAGCTGGCCAAGGCCAGGCATGCAGCCAGTTTAAGGGGGTATCTGCAAGTCATCGGATGCTCCTTGAACGTCGCATTTGTTTTTATGTCGGCGTTGCGAGATTGCCCCTCGGCAGATAACGCCAGGATGATCCCCGCATTACAATTGCGTCATCGGCGGCGCCCCGGCACGGCTTGGGCGCTGCAACATTCTGCAGACATTTCCGACGCCAGGCAGTGAACCTGCTGACAAAAAAAAGGTCATTCGCTGACGGTCAACTCACCGACCGGTTCATCGGCCCAGTCACCGGCCTACTTTTTCTCCGTTGCAGCGAAGACCAACATGCCCGATTCCCGCCCAACCGCCTCCGCCCTCCCTGCCCTGCGCGGCAGCCTGATCGCCGCCCTGCTGGCGCTTGCCGCACCCGTGCATGCCGAAGAGCCCGCCAGCGACGCACGCTGGGTCAGCGACAGCCTGAGCACCTATGTGCGTAGCGGGCCGACCGACGGCCATCGCATTGTCGGCACCCTCAAGTCCGGGCAAAAGCTGACCCTGCTTGGCAGCCAGGGCAAGTACAGCCAGGTGCGCGGCCAGAATGGCGACGTGGTGTGGATCCTCAGCGATGACCTGCAGGCGGTTCCCGGCCAGAACGAACGGCTGCCGCTGCTGGATGCGCAGGTGGCAGAGCTCACCGGCCAGCTGAAGACCATCGACGACAGCTGGAAAAACCGCGTGCAAGGCATGCAGGAAACCCTGGACTCGCGCAAAAAGCTGATTGACGAGCTGGAGGCACGCAACAAGGCGCTCAACGAGCAATACGACCAGAGCCAGTCGGAGCTGCGCGACACCCAGGCGCGCCTGGGCGATGAGAACAAACAGGTGATGATGCGCTACATGGTCTACGGTGGCAGCATCGCCGGCGCGGGCCTGCTGGCGGGGCTGATCCTGCCGGCGCTGACCCGCGGGCGCAAGAAGAATGACCGCTGGTTCTGAACTGCGTCAGGCACCGCGCTGCGGCTGCAGATCTTGGAACTTCGCCAGCTCTTCGCGGCAGAACGCCACGAACAACTGCGCCGGCTTGGTCAGCTGTACACGCTTCAACCAAGCCGCGGCCAACCCCGACAGCGCCACCGGCTCGGTGATGTCCAGCATGACCAGGCGCTGGCCGTCGTAGGTGTAGGGCGAATGCGGCCGGGTGACCAACAGCGAGAACCCGAACCCCTGCCCGACCATGCCGCGCACCATCTCGATCGAAGGCGAACTGAAGACGATGTTCGGCGTGAGGCCCAGCTCGTTGAACAGGCTGACGAAGTAGGTACGGCTGGGCGCCACGTCCAGCAAGATCATCGGCTCCGGGCACAGGTCGCGCAGCGAGACCTGGCCCTGGCTGGCAAAACGGTGGTTCTCCGGCAGCAATACGTACGGTTTTTGCGGCGGCATCAGCGGCTCGGCCTCGATGGTGCCATCGAGGTCGTGATCATAGAGAAATGCCAGGTCGAAGCTCCCTGCGGTCAGGCCCTGGATCAGGTCCTGCTGCTCGCCGTCGCGCAGGCGGATATCCACGCCAGGGTAGCGCTGGCGGAAACCGGCAATCAGCCGTGGCAGGTACAACGGCGCCACGGTTTCGAAACAACCGATATCGATCTGCCCGGCAACGGTGTCATTGTCGGCCAGGGCGTTTTGCTCGAACTCATGGGCCATTTGCAGCAGCGACTTGGCCTTGGCGTAAAAGCGCTTGCCGCTGGGCGTCAACGACACACCCTGAGCATGGTGGCGGATGAACAACTGCACCCCGAAGCTTTCCTCCAGGCCTTTGATGGCCGTGGAAATAGACGGCTGGGCGATGTAAAGCTGGCGCGAAGCCTCCGCCACGCTACCGGCTTCTACCGTGGTGACGAAGTACTTGAGTTGTCGCAGGGTATAGGCAGCCACGCTTACCTCTCTGGCGCCGGCCTGGGCGCACGGGAATCGGGATCATGGCTGACACTTTACCCCTGCAGGCGCCCGGGCGGTGGCTGGCGGATCAAGCATTTGCCTATGGCTTGAGCAGGTTTTCCCTGGGTAGGCTCAAGTGCACTGGTCAAATGGCCCTGAGCGTCTTTACTGATGCTTATCGACCCTAGGCATACGGTGTGCACTCATGAAGATCGTCATCACCAGCATCCTCGTCGACAATCAAGCCAAAGCCCTTGCTTTCTACCATTACGTACTCGGTTTCGAGCCCAAGCAGGACTTCCCCATGGGCGACCACCGCTGGCTGACCCTCACCTCGCCCAACGACCCCAACGGCGTTGAGTTGCTGCTGGAGGCGTACGACAGCGATGAGGCCCAGGCCAACCATGCGAGACTCAAGAAAGCCGGTACCCCTGCCACCTCCTTCGCCGTGCGTGACATTCAGGCAGAGTATGCCCGGCTCTGCGCCGCCGGCGTCCAGTTCACCCAGCACCCTACCAACAAGGGGGCGGTAACCGTCGCGGTGTTCGATGACACCTGCGGCAACCTGATCCAGATCGCACAGAAGCACTAACCCCATGCCGCTATGGCACTGCGCAACAATAAGGAAAACAGATGCGCCATGAATTCAGCGAAGTGCTCAATGACGGGGTCGACTACTTTCTGCTTGGCGATATCCAGTTGCTCGAACGGTTCAAGCAGGACCAGCAACTGCCCGATGACCTGGCCTACGCCTTCACCCATGACGACAGCGGCGACCAAGCCGTGCGTGAAGGTGTGGTGCTGCCACTGGCCGGGGTCGATAACCTGCCGTACCGCATTCTGTTCACCCTGGACAACCACACACCAGCGCTGCGCGAAGCTGGCAGCCGCCTGAAGCACCAGCGCAACGGCTATGTGCTGCGCGTCGAGCACGGGGCGCTGATGCTGTATACCTGGCGGATGCTTCAGCACTTCACGCCCAAGACGCTGGGTGACTTCTTGGCGCGTTACCAAGTACCGGGGCGGCCGATCATCGAGCTGGACAATGGCTGGTATGACGTGGAGGTGCTGGCCGGCGCACTGGTGCGCGACGCTTTGTACGAGCCGGCGTTCGAGTTCGTGTTGAAAAAGCGCTGGAGCCGGGGCCGGCCAGCCACCGTGGACACTGGCTACGCGTTCGGGCTGCGTGGCTATTTCGACTGATGGTTGCCCGCTCCGGTGTGCGGCGCCGCCAGGGTTAAACCCCGAGGGTGTGCACCGCTGCCACTGACGCTATCGGCCCCTTAAGCTCGACCTGGTTGCCATCCGGGTCGTAGCAGTACAGCGACGGCCCTTCGCCCTCGGCACCGTAGCGTATCTCGGCAGGTTCCACCTGCACCCCCGCCGCTTGCAGGTAGGCCAGCAAGGCGGGCTCATCGAATGGCTCGATACGCAGGCAGAAATGATGCAGGTTGCGCCCCTCGGCGCCCGGCGCCGCACCACCGGTTCGCCCCAGCGGCCCGTCCAGCGTAACCAGGTCGATCATCGCCGTGCCCGTGGCCAGGTGCACCATGCCCAGGTCCTCACGCACGCGGCTGACCGAACAGCCAAGCAGGTCGGTATAGAACGCCACGCTGCGCGGCAGGTCCCTGACCCGCAGTACCAGGTGGTCGATGTGCTGGATGGCGAAGGGTCGCATGGCGGGCTCCTGCTGGCCTGGGGGTGTACCACCATAGCGCAGGACACCAGGCCATCACCAGCACTCGCTACTCATTCACCAGGCGTTGCAGCATGCCCCCTTCATGCCGCGCGATGATGCGCAGCAGTTGGTCGGCCAGCGCCCGGTCCGGCGCATCCAGGTGGAAATGATGACCGCCCGGGTGCCAGGACACCTTCGCATGGTCGGGCAAAGCTGCCTGGCGCTGGCTGAACGCATCGCCGGAAAATGCCCCCTGGCGGCCGAACATCAGGTACAACGGGCAGCGGATCTGGCTGAGCAGGTCGCACGCTTCGCGCTCGGTCAGCGGCATGGGTTCGGGCAGAACCAGCCGTGGGTCGTGGCGCCAGCAATAGCCCTCACCCAGTTGCAACAGGTCGCGCATGGCCAACAAGCGTGCGGCGCCTTCGGACAGCTCGGTGTCCAGCCGCTCGCGGCGTTGCGCCAAGGCGGTGTCGAGGTCATCGAAGCGGGCGGCGCCCGGCTCGCCGAAGCCCGGTAGCTGGCTGCGCTGCACCATGCGCTTGAGCCGATAGGCCCGCGCCAGGTGCTGCACGCGGTCATCCTCGGCGACGGTGAACGGTGCCCCCATGCCGTCGAGGAACGTCATGCTGGCGATGCCGCTGGTCATGGCCGCAAGCAGCGACGCCACCCCCGTGCCCATGCCGTGGGCCAGTACATGGAATTGGCTCAGGCCGAGGCTGTCGGCAACCGCCAGCATGTCCTCGGCGTGCTCCCACAGGTAATAGCCACTGTCGTGCCGGCGATGGTCGGAACGCCCATGGCCGACCAGGTCGGGGGCCACGACGAAACAGTGTTCGAGCAGCGGTGCCAAGCGGTCGAACGAGGCTGCATTGTCCAGCCAGCCATGCAAGGCCAAGACCGGCATGCCGTCCTCCCGGCCCCAGCAGCGCACCGCGATTTCGATGCCATTGTTGTCCAGCAGGTAATCCTTGGGTGTCGACGATGAACGCATGGGTAGCTTCCTGACTGAGGCCTGGCAAGGCCGCGACACTCCTACCTTGGCGCGATGCCGGCAGCCGCGTTGGTGCCGGGCCGACACTTGCATAGGCCAGACCGACACCCCTCAGCTGAACGGCGCCCCTTGCTCGCCTGCCACAGCGCCCTTCACTGCCCGCGCAGGTCCTCGAAAAATGCCTGCCGGCCATCGACCCGTGCAGACGCCCTTGGCGCCACCGCCGCTTCGCCGCTGGCGGCCTCGACGTGCCAATAGCAGTGCTGCACGGCTCGGGTCACTGCCACGTAGGCCAGGCGCTGCACTTCTTCCTTCTGCGCAGTATCGAACGGCTGGGCGTCTGCGGCCTTGCCCAACCCGGCCTGGCGGTAGACCTGGTTCTTGTAAGGGGAGCTGGTCAGGTACTGGCAGTCGCCGAGCATGAACACCGCGTCGGCCTGCAGCCCCTTGGCACTGTGGTAGGTCAGCTGGCGCAGCCGGCGTTGCTCGGCCGGCAGCGCGGCCTCGGCTTGCACCACGCTTTGCAGGTGTTCGTTCATCAGTGCCCGGTCGCTGCCCTTGCGGTACAGCATCATCACCGTCTCGCCGCGCTGGTAGTGCTCCATCAGTGTCTGGCCCAAGGCTGCCTCATCCCGGTCGAAGACCTTGACCGGCGAGCCCGGCAATTGCGCGGCGGGGCCGCTGGCGCGGGCCTTCTTGCCGGCAATTGCCGGGGTGCCCTTGACCAGGTGCTCGGCGGCATCGATCACCTGTTGCTGGCAACGGTAGTTATCGACCAGCATCACGCGGGTGTTTGCCGGTGCAGCAAAGGCCTTGGTGAATTCCATGAAGTACTTGGGTGAACTGCCGCGCCAGCCATAGATCGACTGCCAGTCGTCGCCCACGCACAGCAGTGACGAATGCTGGGCATGCCGCCCGGTGTGCATGGCCGGGCCGCGTCGGCGTATTTCGCGCAAACTCGCACGCAGCCAGCTGACGATCTGTGGCGACACGTCCTGGAACTCGTCGATCATCAGGTGCGCCAATGGCCGCAACAGCGGGTCGGGTAGCAGGCGCAGGTTTTCCGGGTTGTTTTCGCCGAACAGGGCGAACATGCGGTTGTAGCTCATCACCGGTGGCGACAGGCCCAGCAGGTGCGCTTCCAGGGCTTTCCAGTACAAGGCCAGGGCCTCGAAGAACAGGGCGTCGCTGTCACCGCTGGGAAAACTCATCGACGCCACGGCCGTGTTCACCTCAAGGCCAAGGTTCTCGATGAAATTGGCAGCCCCTACGAACGCATCCAGCAGTGGCGCCGCCGCCAGCTCGCCCTTGACCTTGTACTCGAAGCCAGGGCCCGCCACGGCATCACCGGCCAGCGACGCTGCCAGGCGCCGGGCCATGGCGTAGTTGTCGAGCCAGATCAGCGGCCGGTCGCAGAACGCCTGCAACAAAGTGCGTTTGACCGCCCACTCACCGCGTACCGCCAGCTTGGCGCCAGGGCGCTGGTACTGCGCGCTTTCCGTCGGGTCGAAGCCGAGCACCACCAACGGCCCGCCCCCCGCCAGGCGCCCATGCACATGAAACCGGCTGCCACGGATCTCGACGGTATCGCGGCACGGTTCGATACCTGTGATCGGCCAGGCGCCGGCAGCGAACCAGAGGTCCTCGATCACATCACACAGCTCTTCGTCGCGCTGCGCAGCCAATTGCGTAACCTGGGCGCGTTTTTGCACCTCGGGGTTGTTCGGGTCCAGGGGTTTGAGCTGCAAGGCTTCGCTCCGCAGCAAGCAGACCAGCTCGGCAAAGCGTGGGCTTTCATGCAGCACGCGGCTGTAGCACTGGTTCAGTTGCTGGCGTTGGGCGTCATTCAAGCGCAGGTCGAACGGGTTGCTGTCGGCCTCGGCTTCGCGCCCGGCCGGCATGTCGCTGCCCAGCGTTTCGAAAGCACGCAGCTGGTCAAAACCCGGCAGGCTGCGCACCAGCGGCAGAATGCGTGAATGGAAGGTCCGCACCAGCTCGCGCGCCTGCGCCGGTTGCAGGTTGATCTGCCACAGGGCGAACACCTGCACCAGGCGCTTGATGAAGTCTTTGCGCGACTCGCGGGTAAAGGTGACCACGGTCATCGCGTCCAGCTCGTAGCCCAGGTAATGGCGCAACAGCAGGATGCGCAGTACCAGCGACGTCGATTTGCCCGCGCCCGCCCCGGCCACCACGCAGGTAGACGGGGTGTCGCTGAAAATCAGCTTCCATTGCGCAGCGCTGGGTTGCGCTTCGGCGGGCAGGCGCAGGGCCACATCGGCCTTGAAGCGTTTTTTCAGTTCAGCCGTCAGCGGCAGGCGCCAGTCGTCGAAGAGGTTGTCGTCGCAGCCAGGCACGGCAGCATCCTCGGGGCGGCTGTCGCGGATCACCAGCACCTGGCGCCCGGCCTCGTAGCCGGCTTCCCGGCCACGCTCGAAACCATCGCGCACACCCTCGGCATGGCCCCTGCGTTGCCCGGTGGCATGGCCCAGGAACCATGAGTCCCGGTGCTGCGCCTGCAAGCGGGTCAGGCAGCGCCCCAGCAGGCGCGCCGCCACACGGCGAAACCAGGGCAACTGGGCGGGCGGGGTAAGGTCGGCGGGGGCCTGGGGTAGCTCTTGGGCCACGGTCACTCCTTGCTGAACGTAAACAATGGGCATGTTCGCCGCATCGACCAAAAATGGCCAGCGAATGCTTGCAGATCAGGGGATTAGGCGATGAAGCGGATAAGTACCCGCAGGTTATAAACCCACTAATTCGATTGTTTTGAGCCGATATTTACGCTTATTTTCGATGTTTCTTTGGCGCATCATGGCCTCATCCACTGATTCAAGGAGCGCGACCATGCTGCAACTTCGTTCGTTCGATAGCCTCGGCCATGCCAACCACGGCTGGCTCGACGCCCACCACCATTTTTCCTTTGCCGAGTACTACGACCCAGCGCGCATGCACTGGGGCAACCTGCGGGTCTGGAACGATGACCTGATCGCGGCCGGCAGCGGCTTCCCACCGCATCCACACCGCGACATGGAAATCATCACCTATGTGCGCGAAGGCGCGATCACCCACCAGGACAGCCTGGGCAACAAAGGCCGGACCGAGGCCGGTGATGTCCAGGTGATGAGTGCCGGTACCGGCATCGTGCACAGCGAGTACAACCTGGAAGACGTCGATACCCGTATCTTCCAGATCTGGATCGTGCCGGAACGCACCGGTGAAGCACCGCAATGGGGTAGCCGACCGTTCCCCAAAGGTGAACGTGGCGAAGGCTTCGTGACCCTGGCCAGCGGCCGCGCCGGCGATGAAGACAGCTTGCAGATCCGCACCGATGCACGCCTGGTGGCTGCCACCCTGAAAGCGGGTGAGACCGCCGAATACCGTTTCGATGCCGATCGCCGGGGGTACCTGGTACCCGCCAAGGGCCAGGTGGAAGTCAACGGCCTGCGGGTCGAGGCGCGTGATGGTGTGGCCATCGAGCAGGAGCAGCTTCTGCGCGTGACCGCCATCGAAGACAGCGAGATCGTGCTGGTGGACGTGGCCTGACCTTCACCCGGCAGGCTTGGTGGTCAGCCGGGCTGGTGTTTTCAGCAGCGAGTGCAGTCAATACCGTTTCACAAATCGTTGCGTAGCCGTAGTCTTTGCCGGTACCCGACCACGGAACGTTGACATGCTGCAGTTGCTGCTGACCACCCTGCTCCCGATCATTCTGCTGATTGCCCTGGGTACTTTCCTGCGCCTGCGGGGGTTTCTGGCCGAAACCTTCTGGCCTGGCGCTGAACGCCTGAGCTACTACGTACTGCTGCCAGCGCTGTTCCTGCATGGCCTGGCCACCGCCAACCTGGAGGGTGTGCCGGTGCTGGGCATGGTCGGCGCGCTGATGCTTTCCACCTTGGCGGGCGCGGTGATGCTGGTGCTCTACCAAGGCATGGCAGACCACGAGGGTGCCGATTTCACCTCGGTGTTCCAGGGCGGTATCCGCTTCAACAACTACATTGGTGCCACCCTGGCTGCCGGCCTCTACGGCAGCGCCGGCATAGCCCTGGCCGCGGTTGCCAACGCGGCCATCGTGCCTCTGGTCAACCTGCTCTGCGTGCTGGTGTTCGCCCGCTTCAGCGCCCGCCACAGCTCGCCAGCAACCGTGCTGAAGGCAATCTTCGCCAACCCGCTGATTGTCGGCTGCGCGGGTGGCCTGCTGCTGCGTTTGACCGGGCTGGGCCTGCCGCCGGGCATCGAGCCCACGGTCAAGGCCCTGGGCCAGGCTGCCCTGCCGCTGGGGCTGCTGTGCGTGGGGGCAGCGCTGGGCGGCGCCCGCCTCGGCCAGCAGGCGCGGCCATTACTGGCGGCTTCGGCGTTCAAGTTCCTGGTCATGCCCGTGACCACCTGGGGCCTGTGCCGGCTGCTGGGCCTGGGCGGCCAGGCCGCAGTGGTGGCGGTGCTGTTCCAGGCACTGCCGACAGCCTCGTCCTCCTACGTAATGGCGCGGCAAATGGGCGGCAATGCACCGTTGATGGCCACCATCATCGCCCTGCAAACCGTGGCCGCCGCCGCCACCCTGCCTTTGGTATTAATGCTTACGCTTGACTAGACTGGCATCAGCCCACCGTTCGGAGTTCGACCATGCGCTTTTCGTGGATGCTGATCGGCCTGACCACCGCCCTGCTTGCCGCCCCCTTGCACGCTGCCGACCCCGCCAAAGCCGCCGTGGCCGAGGGCAAGGCCGAGGCCCTTGAAGAAAAAGTGGTCGAGGCAGCACCCCCGCCCAAGCCCGCCGAAAAGTTGACCCCGAGCGAAGCGCAGGCCGTGGACCCGGCTGGCAAGGCACCGCTGGATGACAGCCTTACCTGCCTGGCGCGCACCCTTTACTGGGAAGCCAAGGGGGCCGATGCCAAAGACATGGCCGCCGTGGCCAGCGTGGTGCTGAACCGCCTGGGCCAGGATGGCTTTCCGGATACCATCTGTGGTGTGGTCAAGCAGGGCGTTGAAAGCAAAGCCTGCCAGTTTTCCTGGTGGTGCGACGGGCGCCCCGACCAGGTCGAGGAGCCGCAGCGCTACGACGTTGCCAAGGAAATTGCGCGCAAAGCCCTCAACCAGCAGTTGCAGGATTCCACTGGCGGCGCGCTCTACTTCCATGACCGCAGTGTGCATCCAGCCTGGGCCAAGACTTATCGCCGAACGGCCAAGACCACGCACTTCTTGTTCTACAAACCCAACCAGGCGTTGGCCCGCTGACAAGGCACGTGTTAGCGCACACTGCCCTGTCACCCGACTCGTCACCGGCTTTTAGGTTTGTTCGCCCAAGCTTCGCACTTTTGCGGCGGGCAATGGTCTACCTCCCTTCGTGTACCGCCGGCACTAATTGCCGGCGTTTTATTTGCCTTGCACCCGCCTGGGCCAAAAGCCCCGAGCTTGTGTAGGATGAGCAGCGCCTACCACGCCGCTGCCAGTCATAGGGAGATACACATGCGCGTGCTGTCATCCGTTGCCGCCTTGTCGCTTGGCCTGTTGATTTCGACCGGGGCATTGGCCGTTACCGGCGAAGAAGCGCAACTGATCGCGTCGATCAATGCCTACCGCAGCCAGGCTCAACCTTGCGGTGGCGAGGCATCGCTGGAACTGCCACCGCTGAACAGCGATACCCGCCTGGCGCTGTCGCCGGAGGGCACCCGCGATCTGCAGCAGGCCATGACCCGGGCGGCCTACCCTATGGTCAATGTGCAGGCCATCAGCCTGTCAGGGCCGCGCGATGCGCCTGCGGCCATGCATGCCATCGAGGAAAGTTTCTGCCAGGTGGTGCTGGACCCGCAGTTCGTCGACATTGGCGTCAGCCAGGAAGGCCGCGATTGGCGTATCGTGCTGGCCCGGCCACTGCTCAGTGGCCGCCTCGGTGACTGGCAAGCCGAAGGGCAGAAAGTGGTGGAGGAAATCAACGCGGCCCGCAAGGTGGCCCGGCAGTGTGGCGGGCAACCCTTCGCTGCCGCCCCGCCGTTAAGCTGGAACACGGTGCTGGCGGGGGCTGCCGCCAACCACACGCGGGCCATGGCCAACCAGAATTTCTTCGACCACATCGACAAGGATGGCCGCACCCCCGGCGACCGGGCGGAGCTGGCCGGCTACCTGTATCAGCAGATCGGCGAGAACATTGCTGCTGGGCGTGACACTGCGCACAAGGTGGTCGAAGGCTGGCTGGACAGCCCCGGGCACTGTGCCACGTTGATGAACCCCGAGTTCCGCGACCTGGGGGCTGCCTACGCAGTGGACCCGAAGAGCGATGCGGGCATCTACTGGACCGCACTGTTCGGCACACCACAGTGAATTCGAGCCCCCTTGCAACCCTTTCAGGCGCGCTTCAGCCCTGGTGTGTAGCTGCTCGCAGCTCGAGCGCGGTACAGCCAAACCGCGCCCGCAGGCATTTGCCCAGGTAACTGGCATCGCCCAGGCCGACTTCATCGGCAATCTGCGCCAGGCTGTGGGTGGAGTTGAGCAAGCGCCAGCGTGCTTGCTGCAGGCGCATTTCGCGCCACCAGGCCTTGGCACTCAGGCCATGACTGGCATGAAACTGCCGGTCCAGCTGGCGCCGGCTGATGCCCAACGCTGCCGCCAGTTGCTCCACCGCCAGCGGCGCCCCCAGGTGATGGCGCATCAGTGCCTGCGCCTTCTGCACCTGGCGCCCCGGCCCGCTGCCCGGCTCCAGGGAGCGCAAGGCATGGCGGCTGTCGCGGGTTTCATCCACCAGCATGTCGGCCAAGCCCTTGAGTGCCCGCGTGCGACCGCAGGCACGTGACAGCAGCGCGACAGCCAGGTCGATGGCCGCCGTGCCACCGGCGCAGGTAATACGGTTGCCATCGATGCAGTACAGTTGCTCAGGCAGTAGCTGCACATGCGGGAACGCCGCCCGGAATTCGGCTTCGTGGCGCCAGTGCACCACCACCTTGTGCCCGCGCAACAGGCCGCACGCCGCCAGCAGGAAAACACCATTGTCGACCCCGACCAATTTGACGCCCGCCTTGCTGGCGCGCTTGAGCAAAGCCTGGTAGCGCGGTGCAAGTGCGGCGGTGGCCATGGCATTGCGCCCGCCGAACAGCACCAGGTAGTCGAAACTGGCCAGCTCGAGGTCGCCGGCCACGGCCTCGACCTGCAGCACTGCACCGCTACTGGAAGGCACCGGTTCACCACCCAGCCCCGCCACCGTCCAGCTGCAATAGCGCTGCTGGCTGTAGTCCTCGTCATCGGCGCTGAAGCGCAACTTGTCGAGGAAGGCACCAAACGGCAGCAAGGCAAAATCCGGTAGCGGCAAGATCAGCAAGCGAATATCGGGATACACAGTATTCACGTCCAGAAAGTACCATCGAATGTCCGGATATTACCCTGCCAGCGCCACCATTGCGCCCTAGACTGGCGCCCTGTTCATCACATGGCGTTACCCGGCATGAACCTCGACACATGGCTCATCTACCTGCTGGCGAGCATCGGTTTGTCGCTCACCCCAGGCCCTAACAGCCTGCTGGCCTTGACCCACGGCGCCCTGTATGGGGCCCGGCGAACCCTGTTCACCACTGTCGGCGGCGTGTTCGGCTTCAGCGCGCTCATCGCCTTGGCGATGTTCGGCCTTGGTGCATTGCTGCAGGCCTCGGCGTCGGTGCTTGGCGTACTGAAATGGCTAGGGGGTGCCTACCTGGTCTGGCTAGGTGTGCAGCTGTGGCGCAGCCCAGGCCTGCAGTTGGAACTCAATGCGGGCAACGCTGGGCTGAACAACGCAGGGTTGTTTCGCCAAGGGCTGCTGTCGGCCATGGCCAACCCCAAGGTGCTGCTGTTCTACGGCGCGTTCCTGCCACAGTTCATCGACCCACAGCGCGGGCTGCTGTTGCAGTTCGTGGTCATGGCGGCCACATTCGCCAGCGTCGAGTTTCTGGTCGAATACCTGCTGGCGCGGCTGGCGTACCGCGTTCGGCCCTGGCTGAGCAAAGCAGGCAAAGGCTTCAATCGCTGCTGCGGGAGCTTGTTCGCCCTGATTGGCGTGGCCTTGCCCTTGAGCCGCTAGCCCCTGGCACAGGCAGGCCACTGCCACTGGCGTTGCAGCGCCTATCGAGCCTGGCGTGCCTGGAAAACGAAGACCAGCAGCGCCACCCCCGGCAAGGCGGCGCCCACCAATGCCACCCCTGCCCAACCAAACTGGCTGAACAGCGCACTGGCCACTGCCGAACCCAGCGCCCCGCCAAGGAAGATGCTGGTCATGTACACCGCATTCAAACGCCCACGGCTGGCCGGGTCCAGTGCATACACTTCACGCTGGCCGATCACCATGTTCATCTGCACCGCAAAATCCAGCAGCACACCCGTCAGGCCCAGGCCGATCACGCTGTAGCCGGGCACCGTCAAACCCAGCAGCAAGGCGGCCGGCGCCAGTAACAGCGCCAGTAACGACCCCGCCCGGGCATGCCCGGCATCGGCCAGGCGGCCGGCAATGGGTGCCGCAACCGCACCCACTGCGCCGACCAACGCGAACAAGGCGATCTGGCTTTGCGACAGGCCATGCCCTGCAGCCAGGGCCAGCGGCACCGCCGTCCAGTAAAGGCTGAATGCGGCGAACATCAAGGCCTGGTAGAGCGAGCGCTGGCGCAGCAGCGGGTAACGGCGCAGCAAGGTGAGCAGCGACAGCATCAGCCCTGCGTAACTGGCCTTGTGCTCGGGCCGACGCTGCGGCAGGGTTGACGCCAGCAGCAGGATGATCGCCAGCATGACCCCGGCAGCGCCGATGAATACCGCACGCCAGCCGAAGTGGTCGGCCACCAGGCTGGACAACGGCCGGGCCAGCAGGATGCCCAGCAGCAACCCACCCATGATGTTGCCCACTACCCGACCGCGCTGGTGCTCGGGCGCCAGGTGCGCCGCCAGCGGAATCAGCATCTGCACCGCCACTGAACTGAAGCCGATCAGCAGGGCGTAACCCAGGAACAACTGCCCCTGACCACTGCCACTGGTACCTGCCAACAGCAGGCTGATGCAGGCCAGAACGGCGGTGGCCACCATCAGACGACGGTTTTCCAGCAAGTCGGCCAACGGTACCAGCAACAACAGGCCCAACGCATAGCCGAGCTGGGTGAGGGAAACGATCAGGCTGGCATGTTCGGTAGACAGCCCCAGGTCCGGGGCGATCAGCCCCACGATGGGTTGGGCGTAGTAGATGTTGGCGACGATAGCGCCGCAGCAGAACGCCAGGAGTACCACCAGGGCCCGGCTCAGGCCGGCAGTGGCCGGTTGCGCTGACGCGACGGAAGGGTTCATGCGAGGTTCCTCGACAAGGTATGGGGATGACGGCCACCTTACCTGCGGGCAGCGGCGCCGAGAATTGGGCAGCTACGCAACGCGCCTTTGCGTATAGCGCAACGCTAGCGGCCAGTATTCAGCACATTTTCGCAAAACCCGATGAAAGCGCTGACCCGTCGCGAACCCCGGTGGTTGGGCAGGTACAGGGCGTTGATACAGTCGTTGGCGGTGCCAGGGTTGGCTTGCCATTCAGGGAAGAGGCGCTGCAGCCGACCGCCTTCAACATCTTCGCGTACCAGCCAGTCGGCCAGCAATGCAATACCGCTGCCTGCCAGCGCCGTTTCGCGCAACATGTCGGCGTTGGCACTGCGCAGCGGCCCGCTTACGTCCAGCTCCAGGCTTTCCTGGCCACAGGTCAGGCTCCAGGGCCGTGCTTTTTGCCCATAGCGAAAACGCAGGCAGGGGTGTTCAAGCAGCTGCCGGGGATGCAGGAGCGGCCCGCGCTCGGCCAGGTAGCCCGGGCTGGCGACCAGCCAGCGTTGGAAGCGGCCCAGTGGGCGGCACACCATTTCATCGCTGGGCGCTGGGTCACCCAGGCGGATCGACAGGTCATAACGCCCGTCGAGCAGGTCGTCGATGCGGTCGCTAAGGTCGATGTCCAGCTCCAGCGCCGGGTGGCGCGCCAGAAACGGCCCCAAGTGCGGGGCGATGACCCGCCTGCCGAACTCCACCGGCAAGCACAGGCGCAGCACACCGACCGGTTCCTCACCGCGGTCCGAGATGCTGGCATCGGCCTCGTCCAACGCCTCGAAGATGCCTCGGGCGCGCTGGTAGTAGCGCGCGCCTGCCTCGGTGAGACTGACCTGGCGCGTCGAACGATTGAGCAAGGTGGCGCCCAGCGCCGACTCAAGGGCATCGACCAGGCGCGTCACCGACGAGGTCGCCACCCCCAGCCGGCGTGCAGCCGCTGAAAAACCCTGGGCATCGACGGTGGCCACGAACATTTTCATCGCCAAAAGTTTGTCCATGTCAGGCCGTCCTCGAAAACTCGCAAAGGTCTTACAAACCGCCAGCCCGGTCAAGAAGCGTGGCGCCGAGCAAACCGGGCCATGGCGGGCGCACGCCCAACCCGCGTAAAGCCTACAACCGACCGTAGCTGGATAATAAAACCTTGGCCGCCATACCCGGTGGTTTCATGCATTTTTCCAGACACGATCTAGAATTTTAGACACATCGCGTTAAGTTCAGCCCTGCGACAATCAGCCTCACAAAATTATGTACCAACTTGTTAATTAGCAAGCTAAGGGCTTAAACTGCGCGCATTCCACCTGCTGAGATCCCTGGCATGAACGAAACACCGCGCGCCTCTGGCGCCTCTAAAATCATCCTGATTGGCCTGGGCGTGATCATCGCCCTGCTTGGCCTGCTCCTGGCTGCCGGCGGCGTCAAACTCGCCGGCCTGGGCGGTTCCTGGTACTTCCTGATCGGCGGCCTGGCCATGGCCATCGCGGGTGTGCTCATTGCCCGCCGTAAAAAAGCGGGCGCCTGGCTGTACGCGCTGTTCCTGGTTGGCACTGCCCTCTGGGCGCTGGTCGACGCCGGCCTGGTGTTCTGGCCGCTCTTCTCGCGCCTGTTCATGTTCGGTGTCATCGGCATGGTGGTAGCGCTGGTGTACCCACTGCTGGCCCGCGCCAATGGCGCCAGCGCCGGGCGCGGTGCCTACGGCGTTGCCGCGGTGATGGCCGTGGTGCTGGCGGTTGCCGCCGGCAACATGTTCGTCGCCCACCCAAGCGTGGCCCCTACTGGCAAAGGCCCGGGCATGACCGCGGTCGAGGCCGGCAAGGAACAGAAGGACTGGGCCCACTACGGTAATACCGAAGGTGGCAGCCGCTTCGCCGCGCTGGACCAGATCAACCGTGACAACGTGAACAAGCTGAAGGTGGCCTGGACCTACCACACCGGCGACGTCGCCATCAGCGACGGCAACGGTGCCGAAGACCAGCTGACACCCCTGCAGATCGGCAACAAGGTGTTCATCTGCACCCCGCACAACAACCTGATCGCGCTGGATGCCGACACCGGCAAAGAGCTGTGGAAGAACGCCATCAATGCCCAGTCCAAGGTCTGGCAGCGTTGCCGTGGCCTGGCCTATTTCGATGCCACTGCGGCCATCGCCCAGCCGACCCAGCCCAACAGCTCGCCGGTCACCGGCGGTAGCGTGCCGGCCGGCGCCAACTGCCAGCGTCGCCTGCTGACCAACACCATCGATGGCCGCCTGATTGCCGTCGATGCCGACACCGGCGAGTTCTGCCAGGGCTTCGGCAACAGCGGCCAGGTCAACCTGATGGCCGGCCTGGGCGATGTGCCAGACTCTTACTACCAGCTGTCCTCGGCACCGCTGATGGCCGGCACCACCGTGGTGGTCGGCGGCCGCGTTGCCGACAACGTCCAGACCGACATGCCAGGCGGCGTGATCCGTGGCTTCGACGTGATCACCGGGGAAATGCGCTGGGCCTTCGACCCGGGCAACCCGGAAGACCGCCAAGCCCCGCAGGGCGACAACACCTACGTGCGCAGCACCCCGAACAGCTGGGCACCGATGTCCTACGACCCGGCGATGAACACCGTATTCCTGCCGATGGGCTCGTCGTCCACCGACATCTACGGTGTTGAACGCAGCAAGCTGGACCACACCTACGGCGCTTCGGTGCTGGCCCTGGACGCCACCACCGGCAACCAGAAGTGGGTGTACCAGACCGTGCACAACGACCTCTGGGACTTCGACCTGCCGATGCAGCCGAGCCTGATCGACTTCACCAAGGACGACGGCCAGACCGTACCTGCGGTAGTGATCGGCACCAAAGCCGGGCAGATCTATGTGCTCGACCGCGCCACCGGCAAACCGCTGACCCAGGTCGACGAAGTTCCGGTCAAGCCAAGTAACATTCCAAACGAGCCGTACTCGCCAACCCAGCCCAAGTCGGTGGGCATGCCGCAGATCGGCGCGCAGACCCTGACCGAGTCGGACATGTGGGGTGCTACCCCGTATGACCAGCTGCTGTGCCGCATCGACTTCAAGAAGATGCGCTATGACGGCTTGTACACAGCGCCCGGCACCGACCTGTCGCTGAGCTTCCCGGGTTCGCTGGGCGGCATGAACTGGGGCAGCCTTTCCACCGACCCGGTGCACGGTTTCATCTTCGTCAACGACATGCGCCTGGGCCTGTGGATCCAGATGATTCCGTCGCAGAACAAAGGCAATGCAGCGTCCGGCGGCGAAGCCCTGAACACCGGCATGGGTGCAGTACCGCTCAAGGGCACCCCGTATGCGGTGAACAAGAACCGCTTCCTGTCGGTAGCCGGTATTCCATGCCAGGCGCCGCCGTTCGGCACCCTCACCGCGATCGACATGAAGACCCGTCAGGTGGCCTGGCAGGTACCGGTGGGCACCGTTGAAGACACCGGCCCGCTGGGTATCCGCATGCACCTGCCGATCAAGATCGGCCTGCCCACCCTGGGCGGCACCCTGTCGACCCAAGGCGGCCTGGTGTTCATTGCCGGCACCCAGGACTTCTACCTGCGCGCCTACAACAGCGGCAACGGTGACGAAATCTGGAAGGCGCGCCTGCCAGTGGGCAGCCAGGGCGGCCCTATGACCTACGTTTCGCCGAAAACCGGCAAGCAGTACGTGGTCGTGACAGCGGGCGGTGCGCGCCAGTCGACCGACCGTGGCGACTACGTGATCGCTTACGCCTTGCCGTAACACAGCGTCGCCCCGTTCGCGGGTGAACCCGCCGCCACAGGAGGATCACTGCCCCGGCAAATGGTGCAGCCCCTGTGGCAGCGGGTTCGCCCGCGAAGAGGCCCGAACAGACAACCCGAGACACAGCAATGCCATCCGTAATTCGCTTCAACCCCACCCTGCTGCTGGCGTTGGCCAGCAGCACTGCACTCGCCAACGACGACCTCCTCACCCGCAGCACCCTCACCGGTGACTGGGGCGGCCTGCGCCACCAGCTGGAACAGGACGGGGTGAAAATCACCGGCGACTACAGCGGTGAAACCGCCTACAACGCGCATGGCGGCCTGCACCGCTCGGCGCGTTACTCGCAGAACGTCAAGCTGGGCGTGCAGTTCGACCTGTCGAAGCTGTATGGCCTGGACAACGGCGGCAAAGTCCAGCTGACCATCAACGACCGTCGCGGCAACAGCGCGTCGGACGATCTGGTCGGCAACCGCCTGCCGATCCAGGAAAACTACGGCGGTCTGTACACCCGCCTGACCGAGCTGAGCTACGAACGCACCCTGTTCACCCCTGCGCTCAACGTCAAGCTGGGCTACATGGCCCTGGGCAACGACGTCGGCGGCCTGGACAGCGGCATCCTGTGCAATTTCATGAACGCCGGCTTCTGTGGCCACCCGCTGAACATGTCGGGGGGCAGCGGCTGGACCAACTACCCCAACGCCCACCTCGGCGTGCGCGTGAAGTACGACCTGTCGCCCGCCTGGCAACTGCGTGTGGCAGCGTTCAATGTGGACCCCGAGAGCAACGGCAATTCCAGCCGTGCCTGGCACCTGGGGCCCAAGCACACCACTGGCACCGTGGTCCCGGTGGAGCTGGTGTACAAGCTGCAGGGCGAGCTGCCGGGCGAGTACAAGCTGGGGTACTACTACGACAGCTCCGACGTGAAGCGCATCGGCAGCGACGACGAAGTGTCGGGGCGCGGCGGGCACTACCTTCTGGTCGACCAGGCGCTGTGGAACGATCAGGCTTCGCCAGGCCGCAGCCTGCACGCCTTCGGCCAGTATTCGGCGTCGAGCAAGGCCGCTTCGCCGTTTACCAAGTGGTATGGCGCCGGGGTGGTGCTGTACAAGCCGTTCGAAGGCCGCCCGAGAGATACCGTGGCACTGGGTTACGGCCGCGCCGTACCCAACCCGCGTAGCCGCGATGTGCTGGAAGATGCTGCATTCAACGCCGGCCAGCCGTTCCCCGATATCGACAGCGCCGAGCAGTTGATCGAGCTGAGCTACGGCTACCAGGCCACGCCATGGCTGAACCTGCGCCCGGATGTGCAGTACATCATCGAGCCAGGGGCGTTCACTGGCAAAGACATCGACAACGCGCTGGTGGTGGGCCTGCAGGTAAAGGCAACCTTCTGAGTCGCCGGGGGCCGCACTGCGGCCCATTCGCGGGTTAACCTGCGCCCACAAAGCCCTGGCAGTTAAACCGTCAAGCCTGCCTGAGGTGATCCACCAGCCTGAGCAGCATGGCATCGCAGCCCTGCAGCTGTTCGACACTGACGAATTCATCCGGCTTGTGCCCCTGCTCCATGCTCCCGGGCCCGCACACCACGGTGGGGATGCCCGCCTGGTCGAACAGCCCGCCTTCAGTACCAAACGCCACGGTGCCGAAATTGTCCGAACCACTGAGCAGCGCCACCAGCTGCGCAGCTTCGCTGTTCTGCGGTGTAGCCAACCCCGGATAGGCACTCAGCGGCTGCAGGCGAATGGCGCTGTCGGCGTGGACCTTGCGCATGCGCGGCAGCAACTCGGTCTCGGCATAGGCCTGTAGTTGGTCCGCCACCGCCTGCGCCTCGAACCCCGGCAAGGCACGCACCTCGAAATCGAATTCGCACTCGGCCGGCACGATGTTAAGCGCCCTGCCCCCTTTGATCACCCCGGTCTGCACCGTGGAGAACGGTGGGTCGAAACGCTCGTCGTGATGCTGCGGCAAGGCCAGCGCGTCGCCGATATCACCCAGCTTGCCGATAAGCCTGGCGGCATACTCGATGGCATTCACGCCATACGGTGCATACGCTGAATGGCAAGCAGCGCCATGCACCTGGCAGCGTATCGCCAGTTTGCCCTTGTGCCCCAACACGGGTTTGAGTTCAGTGGGCTCACCGATCAGGCACAGCCGCGGTTTGTGCCGGCGTTGTTCGAGCGCTGCGAGCATCGAGCGTACACCCAGGCAGCCGACCTCTTCGTCATATGAAAATGCCAGGTGCACCGGCATGCGTAGCGGCTGGGCGAGAAAGGCCGGTACCGCTGCCAGCACTGACGCGATGAAGCCTTTCATGTCGGCTGTGCCACGGCCATACAAGCGGCCATCGTGTTCGCTGAGGGCGAACGGTTCGGCCGTCCAGGCCTGGCCGTCTACCGGCACCACGTCGGTATGCCCGGACAGCACCACGCCGCCAACATCCTTGGGGCCGATGGTGGCAAACAGGTTAGCCTTGGTTCTCTCCGGGTTGTGGAACAGCTCGCATTCCACGCCCAACCCGGCCAGGTAATCGCGAATGAAGCCGATCAGTGCCAGGTTTGAGTCACGGCTGACCGTGGCAAAGCCGACCAGCCTGGCCAGCAGCGTGCGGCTGGCAAACTCACTCATCGCCCGGCACCCCGTAGCTTGGCGCAGAGGTCGGGTTGAGGGCGCGGGTAACGTAGTCCTGCATTTGTGGGCGGTAGGCTTGCCACAGGCCATCGAGCGCTCCGATCGGGTCGTTGTCGGCCCAGTCGACGCGCAGGTCCACCAGTGGCCAGGTCAGCTCGCCCGCAATTTTCAGCGCCGCCGAGTGCACCGGCCCCGCCTCACCGCCCGCAGCCATCGCCGCGTGCATGGCCGCCAGCAGGCGGTCGGCCAGGTGCCCACCGGCCTGTTCGAAGGCCAGCACCATCGCTTCGATCACCACGGTGGAGGACAGCAAATTGCCCGCCGCCGCGCATTGCTCGCCGGCCACGGCATGGTGTGTGCCAAGCGCCTCGCGCCCCGTGAACAAGGCCACCTGGCCGGTGCTGTCGATCACCGTCACCTGGCGGTACTCGCTCCAGCCATTGGCGCTCAACACCCGGTCCAGCGCAGCGGCGGGTGGCAACTGGCCCTGCTCCATGGCGTCGAGAATCTGCGGGCCCAGCGCCGGCAGGGTGATGTTCTGGGTAGCGACCGCGCCCACGCCGGCACGCACCCACGGGCAACGGGCCCCTACGGCGATGCTCGATGAACTGATGGCGATACCGACCTGGCCGGTTTCCTGGCAGCGACCAATGATGGAGAAGGTCATGGCATGGTTCCTGTGTGCTGTGCAATGCAGGCCATTCTGGGTGGAACCTTCGGGCAGGCGAAACCACCTTTTTCCGAGGGGCTAGGCAGGAAAAAACTAGGGTCTGAGGCCCTGTGGGAGCGGGCGAGCCCGCGAACCAGGCGACGCAGTGGCTGGCACCGCCTTTGCCGGTGTTCGCGGGCATGCCCGCTCCCACAGCGAGTGCGCGAGCTTTCAGCGTTTCAACACGACAGTTGCGTTCACAAGATCCGGGCCTTCGCCGTTTTATCGGCAAGCCCCAGCTAAATACTATTTTCGCCATTTGCGCAGCATCCCTAGTCTGGCCGCAGGCAACGGCGGTCCCCGAACCGACCTGACAAAAACCGCCTGAACAAGGGCTCGGACATGACACTGAACAACTTAGAAATCGACACCCTCGTGGTCGGCGCCGGCCAGGCTGGCGTGGCCATGAGCGAACACCTGAGCAAGCTGGGCGTGCCGCACCTGGTGCTGGAGCGCAACCGCATTGCCGAGGCCTGGCGCAGCGGCCGCTGGGATTCGCTGGTGGCCAATGGGCCGGCCTGGCACGACCGCTTCCCAGGGCTGGAATTCAACCTCGATGCCGACGCCTTCGCCGGCAAGGACCAGGTGGCCGACTACTTCGAGCAGTACGTACGCAAGTTCAACCTGCCGGTGCGCACCGGCATCGAAGTGAAGAAAGTACAGCGCAACAGCGACCGCCCTGGCTTCACCATCGAAACCAATGAAGGCGTGATCCGCGCCAACCGCGTGGTGGCGGCGACCGGCCCGTTCCAGAAGCCGGTGATACCGGCGATCGCGCCAAAAGACGCCAACCTGCACCAGATCCACTCGGCCGCCTACTTCAACCCCGAACAACTGCCCGAAGGGGCAGTGCTGGTGGTGGGTGCAGGCTCGTCCGGCGTGCAGATCGCCGAAGAGCTGATGCGTGCCGGCCGCCAGGTGTACCTGTCGGTCGGCGCTCATGATCGCCCGCCACGGGCTTACCGCAACCGCGACTTCTGCTGGTGGCTTGGCGTATTGGGTGAATGGGACGCAGAGATTGCCAAGCCTGGCCGCGAGCACGTGACCATTGCCGTGAGCGGCGCCCGTGGGGGCCATACGGTCGACTTCCGTGCCCTCGCCCACCAGGGCATGACCCTGGTTGGCCTGACCCGGTCGTTCGAAAACGGCGTGGCGCACTTCCAGGACAACCTGGTCGAGAACATCACGCGGGGCGATGAGAACTACCTGGCCTTGCTGGACGCCGCCGATGCCTATGTGGAGCGCAACGGCCTCGACCTGCCGCAAGAGCCTGAAGCGCGCCGGCGCCTGGCCGACCCGGCCTGCATGCTCGACCCACTGCAGCAGCTGGACCTGGCCAAGGCCGGTGTCCGCAGCATCATCTGGGCCACCGGCTACGGCGTGGACTTCAGTTGGCTACAGGTGGACACCTTCGACGCCAATGGCAAGCCCCAGCATCAGCGCGGTGTCGCTCGCGAACCAGGTGTGTATTTCCTTGGCCTGCCGTGGCTGTCGCGCCGTGGCTCGTCGTTCATCTGGGGCGTATGGCACGACGCCAAACACGTCGCCGGCCACATTGCCACGCAACGCACCTACAGCGCCTACCGCGACCGCGACCAGCGCGCGGCCGACCGGCAGCAACCTGCCGCATTCAGCAACGTCAGCACCCTCGGAGCCCACTGATGCCTACCCATACCCGTATCCGCATGTTCAACACCAAGGCCACCTACCCCAACCAGACCCTGGACAACGACCTGTGCCAGGCGGTGCGGGCCGGTAACACCATTTATGTGCGTGGCCAGGTCGGCACCGATTTCGAAGGCAGGCTGGTGGGCCTGGGTGACCCGCGGGCGCAGGCCGAACAGGCGATGAAGAACGTCAAGCAACTGCTCGAAGAAGCCGGCTCGGACCTGTCGCATATCGTCAAGACCACCACCTACATCACCGACCCACGTTTCCGCGAGCCGGTGTACAAGGAAGTGGGCAAATGGCTCAAGGGCGTGTTCCCGATTTCCACCGGCCTGGTAGTGGCCGGCCTGGCCCAGGCCGAATGGCTGATGGAGATCGACGTGATCGCCGTGGTGCCGGACCAGGCGTGACCGGCAATTGCCAGGCGCTTGCCCTGTAGGATCGGCCTTGTGTCGCGATGGGGCGCGAAGCGGCCCCGGTTTTTTTGCGGCGAAGCTGAAGTTGCGGCGATGCTGAAAATTTAGGGCCGCTTCGCGCCCCATCGCGACACAAGGCCGCTCCTACAGGCGACCGTGCAAGGCTTAGAAGCCGACCGTGGCAGACAGCAGATAGGTGCGTGGGGTCGACAGGGTCAAGCCCGGCTCGCTGTCATCCGAGGCCCCTGCCGAGCTCCAGTAGCGGTCATCCAGCACGTTCTCGACACTGGCACGCAATGTGACCTCGGTCTCATCCACCTTGAACGCGTAGCGCGCCCCCAGGTCATAGCGCTCCCAGCCATCGATCTTCTTGCTGTTGTTCTGGTCCAGGTACTGCGAGCTGGAGTGGATACCGCGTGCCGTCAGGGTCAAGCCTTTGACCCCCGGCACGTCCCACTCGCCCCCCAGGTTCACGTTGTACTCCGGCGTGGCCGGGGCGCGGTTGCCGTCGTAGGCGCCATCGACCGTGTCGGTCAGCTCGCTGTCGATGTACATCACCCCACCCAGTACCCGCACACCCTGCACAGGCTCACCGAACACACTCAGCTCGATGCCGCGGTTGTCACGCTTGCCATTGGGGCCGAACACCCGCGAAGCCGGGTTGGTTTCGTAGGCCGGCTGGCGAATGCGGAACGCGCTGGCGGTGAAGGCCACCTGGCCAAAGTCATACTTGGCCCCGACCTCGACCTGGCGGCTGGTGAATGGCGGAAATATCTGGTCTTCGTTGACCGAGGTCGACGGGGCGATCTTGCCTTGGCTCAGGCCTTCCATGTAATTGGCGTACAGCGACAACTGCTCGGTGACCTTGAGCAGCACCCCGCCAGAGGGCGAGACCTTTTCTTCGTCATAGGCGGTGTCGCCTTTGACGCCATCACTCCAGTCATCCACTTGCACCCGCTGCCAGCGCGCGCCCAGGGTCAGCAGAAGGCGGTCGTCGAAAAAGCCCAGGGTGTCGGCCAGGGCCACGCCGGAGAAGCGGTTTTCCGTGTAGACCTTCGAATCGAAGCGGGTGGGTGTGCCCGGCGTGGGTGTGGCCACCGGGTGGTAGAGGTTGCTGGGTGCGGCGGCATAACGGGCGCCGCCGTTGGTGAAGTCCATGTAGTAATAGCTGGCGGCCAGGTTCAGTTCGTGGCTGACCGGCCCGGTCTGCAGCCACTTGCGCAGGCCAGCCATGGCGGTACGCACAGATTCATCGCGGGTAAAGTCGCGGGGCTGCACACTGAAATTGCCGGCGTCATTGATGACCGACACGTTGTGGCGCAGGAAGTCATGGTTGCTCTTGCGCGCGCCGACCGCACCGTAGGCCAGCAGCGAATCACTGATATCGTATTCGGCATTCAGTGCGCCAAAGGTGTCATTGGTGCGCGCCTTGCTCCAGGCCTGGGCATAGTTGTGGCGCACGTCATCGGCATCCGGCACCTTGGCGTTGGCGCCGATCAGCACACGCTCCTGCGGCGCATCGGTATCGCGCTCGGTGTGGCCCAGGTCGGCCGAGAGGCGCAGGCGCTCGCCGCGGAAATCCAGGCCCAGCACCGCCATCTGGCGATCGACAGCCTGGTGGTCCCAGGCAGTATCGCCGGCTTGCTTGACGCCGTTGAAGCGCACACCGAACTGGTCACCTTCGCCGAAGCGCCGGCCGATATCCACGGCCCCCCCCACTTGGCTGTCGGAGGCATAGCTGCCGGTGAACGTGGTAATCGGCTTGTCGCCAGCGCGCTTGGGTTGCACGTTGATGCCACCGCCTACGCTGCCCCGGGGCGATATGCCGTTGAGCAACTGGCTGGGGCCTTTGATGATGTCGACCCGCTCGGCCATTTCCATGTCGATCGAATAGGTCGGCAAGATCCCGTACAGGCCGTTGTAGGCGACATCACTATTGAACAGGCTGAGGCCGCGAATGGTGAATTGTTCGAAGCGCCCGCCGGCGGGGTTGGTGGCGCGTACCGAGGGGTCGCTGGCAATCAGCTCGCCCAGGGTGCGGGCCTGCTGGTTCTTGACCACCTCGCTGGTGTAACTGGTGATGCTGAAGGGGGTTTCCATGAAGTCCCGCGAGCCGAGCAGGCCTTGTGCGCCCTGGCGTGCCACCTGGCCGCCAGCATAGGGCTGCGATTGGCCAGGGGCGACCAGCCCGCCGACGATACTGGTAGGGGCGATTTCCAGGGCGCTACCGGCCTGGGGGGCCGGCACCAGGGTGAAGGCCCCTTCACCCACCGGGAGCCATTGCAGGCCGCTGCCACGCAGCAATTGGGCAAACCCTTCGTCAACACTGTAGGCGCCAGACAGGCCAGCGCTCTGCCGGCCTTGCACCAGTGCCGGGTCCAGCGAAAGGCTGACGCCCGCCTGGTCGGCGAAGCGGGTCAACGCGGCCCCCAGGCTGGCGGGCGCTACTTGGTATGTGCGGCGCACGGGCTCATCGGCCCAGGCCGGTGAACACAGCAACAGGCTCATGGCGAACAACGGATGCGCGGCGCGCGCCAGTGGGCGCAGGCGGCAAGACTTTACTGCTGGCATTGAACAAGGCTCCCCTTTATTTTCTCCTACCGGTAATGACCGGCGAGTGAAAAAAAGGGGACAACCTCATGCACGATTTTCTCGCGCAGACAAACTGACCCAGTAACGGGTGCGTGACTGCACCTGCAACGGCAGGCTTGCAGCCAGCAAGGCCAGCACCCGGTCGGTGTCGTCAAGGCGGAAGGTGCCGGTGACGCGCAGCCGCTCCAGCGCGGGCGCCCAGCGCAGCACCCCGGGGCGGTAGCGACGCAGCTCGTGCAACAGTTCGCCCAGCGGCCGGTCGTCCAGCCGCAGCACCCCTTCGCGCCAGCCCAGCCGCCAAGGGTCCAGCCCGCTGACCGCGCCGACGCCAGTTGCCTGCAAGCTGGCCTGCTGCCCTGCCAGCAGCGTGCGTGCCAGGCCATGGGCTGGCTGGAGCTGGGCCATGCCGTTGAGCACCGACACCCGGCAGGCGTCGCCCAACAGGCGCAAGCACACCTCGGCATCGCCCAGCAGCACCTGGCCCTCGGGCACGTGCAAGGTCAGTTGCAGATGCGCGGGCACCTTTACCGCAACCTCCCCGCGCAGCAAGGTCAGGCGCCGTGCACCCAGGTCGAGATCGACCGCGCTGTCGGTGTTCAACTGCAGGAAGGTCCCGTCGCTCAACAGCACCTGGCGCTGCTCCCCCACCGCGGTACGCAGGTCGGCAGCCCAGGCTTCCAGGGGCAGCTCACGGCTTGCCAGCCACGCCGCCGGCAGCACCGCCGCCACGCCCAGGGCGCGCTTGAGCAGCGCCCGTCGGCCGGCATCCGGGCGGTCCAGCGTGGCCACTGCCAACGCCCCTGGCAGCCCGGAGAAGCGCGCGCGCAACAAGGCTGCCTTGTGCCACGCCTGCTCATGCAGGCTGCTGCTGGCGCGCCATTGCGCGAGCCGCTGCAGGTCCTTGTCGCTGGCGGCGCCGGAATCCAGCAGTGCCAGCCAACGGGCAGCGGCACGCACGGCCTCGCGGGTTTCGGCGCTAGGTTGGGTCATTGCAGATCGGCCAACAGGCAATGCTCGTAAGCCTGCGCCATGTAACGTTTGACCGAGCGCTCGCACACACCCAGCCGCTTGCCGATTTCGGCATAGCCCAGGCCTTCCAGCTGGCTCCAGAGAAACGCCCTGCGCACCGGCGGCTTCAGGCCGTCGAGCAGTTCATCCAGTGCTTGCAGGGTTTCCAGCACGATCCAGCGCTGCTCGGGCGACGGTACATGCTGTTCAGGCAACTGCGCCAAGGCATCCATGTAGGCCTGCTCCAGGCTGCGGCGCTGGTGGAAGTTGCTGAGCAGGCGCTTGCCTACGGTAAGCAGGTAGGCGCGTGGCTCGCGGATGTCTGCCAGCGGCTGAGCACTGGCCAGCACCCGCAGGAACGTATCCTGGCTGAGGTCGGCGGCATCCCAGGCATTGCCCATGCGCCGGCGCAGCCAGCTTTCCAGCCAGCTGCGATGCTCCCGGTACAGGGCAGGCAGGCTAGGCTCTTGTGGCGGCGCGGCGTCGATCATGGGAGGGCCCTGCGGCGGCGTAAATAGGATTAATTCTAATTTACATCGCGCCGCAGTTCCAAGTGCTTTGTTGCCGGTCAGGCGATGGCAGCGTCCACCAGCACCTGCGCTTCCTGCACCAGGCGCTGCAGGTGGGCCTCGTCGATGAAGCTTTCGGCGTAGATCTTGTAGATGTCTTCGGTGCCTGACGGGCGTGCGGCGAACCAACCGTTGGCAGTCATCACCTTCAGCCCGCCAATCGCCTGGCCATTACCCGGGGCGTGGCTGAGAATCTGCACGATCGGCTCACCGGCCAGCTCGGTGGACTTCACCTGCTCCGGTGCCAGCTTGCTCAGCAACGCCTTCTGCCGCGCATCGGCCTTGGCCTCGACGCGGGTGGCATAGGGTTTGCCCAGTGCCTCGGTCAGGTCGGCATAGGCCTGGCTCGGGTTGCGCCCGGTGCGGGCGGTCATCTCGGCAGCCAGCAGCGCGGGGATCAGGCCGTCCTTGTCGGTGGCCCACACCGAGCCATCGCGGCGCAGGAACGATGCCCCTGCACTTTCTTCGCCCCCAAAACCGAGTGTGCCGTCGAACAGGCCTTGGGCAAAGAACTTGAAGCCCACCGGCACTTCATACAGCTCGCGGCCCAGGCGCTGGGTAACCCGATCGATCAGGCCGCTGGACACCACGGTCTTGCCCACGGCGGCATCGCTGCGCCATTGCGGGCGATGGCGGTACAGGTAATCGATGGCCACGGCCAGGTAGTTGTTCGGCTGCAGCAGGCCATCGGCCGTGACGATGCCATGGCGATCGTGGTCCGGGTCGCAGGCGAACGCCACGTCGAAGCGGTCGCGCAGGCCGATCAGGCCCTGCATCGCATACGGCGAGGATGGGTCCATGCGGATCTGGCCATCCCAGTCGACGGTCATGAAGCGGAAGGTCGGGTCGACTTCGGTATTCACCACTTCCAGGTCGAGTTGGTAATGCTTGGCGATCGCCGACCAGTAACGCACCCCTGCCCCACCCAGGGGGTCTACGCCCAAGCGCAGCTTGGCAGCACGGATGACGTCGAAGTCGATGACGTTTTCCAAGTCGGCCACATAGTGGCTGACGTAGTCATGGCGCTGGGTGGTGGCCGCCTGCAGGGCCCGGGCATGGTCCATGCGCTTGACGCCGGCCAGGTTGGCCGCCAGCAAGTCGTTGGCCTTGGCTTCGATCCACTTGGTCACATCGCTGTCGGCCGGGCCGCCATTGGGCGGGTTGTACTTGAAGCCACCGCTTTGCGGCGGGTTGTGCGACGGGGTGATGACGATGCCGTCGGCCAGGCCCTGGGTACGGCCACGGTTATGGCAGAGGATGGCGTGCGACACGGCCGGGGTTGGCGTGTATTCGTCATCCTTGGACAGCATGACCTGCACGCCGTTGGCGGCCAGCACTTCCAGGGCGCTGGCGGCGGCAGGGGCCGACAGGGCGTGAGTGTCGGCGCCGATGAACAGCGGGCCATCGATGCCTTTTTCCTGGCGGTACAGGCAGATCGCCTGGGTGATGGCCAGGACGTGGTACTCGTTGAAACTCAATTCAAGCGAAGTGCCGCGGTGCCCCGAGGTGCCGAAGGCCACCCGCTGGGCCGCCACGGCGGCGTCTGGGCGGCCGGTGTAGTAGGCGGTGAGCAGCCGGGGAATATCGACCAGCACGCTGGCTGGTGCCGGCTTGCCTGCCAAAGGACTGAGCTTCATGCAAAAACCTCGAGTTCAACAGATGTTGGTGTTGGAACGTGCAGTGTACTGAGAGTTGCAAGGGTGTGCGATGGGCGCCAGCAAACAACACCGGCGTTGCCGCCGGCCACCCTGCCGCTGCCGGCCTGAAGCGCCAGGTGACCTGCCACCGGGTTGGCCACGACAGGCTAGAGTGATAGCCATATCGACCGAGAAAGAGGCCCCATGGCTTTCCACCGCCTGACCCGTACACACCCCCGCCTGAGCATCGCCGCCGTGGTCGGCCTGCTGGGCGGCTGGCTGATACCCGCTGGCGACAGCGTGCAGCATATCCTCGCTGGCTGGAACCTGGGGGTCTGGCTGTATCTGCTGCTGGTGCTGTACCTGAGCTGCAGCGCCAACCCGGAGAAAGTCCGCCAGGTGGCCCGCATCGAAGATGAAAATGCCGGCCTGGTGCTGCTGACGGTGTGCATTGCCGCCATCGCCAGCCTGGCCGCAGTGACGCTGCAACTGGTGTCCAGCCGCGGCCTGCAGGGCAGCGCCCAGGCCCTGCATTACCTGTACACCGGCCTGACGGTGGCGGGGTCCTGGTTGATGATCGGTTGCATCTTCAGCCTGCACTATGCGCGGTTGTTCTACACCGGGCGGCAGCATGAACCCCCCCTGCGATTTGCCGATGGCGAACGCAACCCCGACTACTGGGACTTCCACTACTTCTCGTTCACCATCAGCGTGGCCGTGCAGACCTCCGACGTGGGAGTGGCCGGGCGTGGCTTGCGCCGGGTAGTGCTGGCGCATTCATTGGTGGGGTTCGTGTTCAACACGGCAATCCTGGGGTTCACCATCAACATCGCGGCCGGTTTGCTGGGTTGAGCACGCCGTTCGTCTGAAAGCCAGGGGCCAGGGCCGACAGTGCAACCCACATAAAAGGTGCGCCGGGGCGTGCATCCAGCAGGCGAAAACGTTTGCCCCGAGGGCTTTGGCATTGCACCGGCGGGGCCACAGGTGTGACCGTGGTCATGCAACAGTACATTTGTCATGTTCGCCGCTGAGAATCGCGCATTGCAGGTGCTATGTTTACTTACCCGGCGGCCGCATCGATGTGGCCACCCGCCCACTACGTCCAGGCACGGACCAGGAGGCTGGCATGAACAAGATGACGTTCCCCAACGCCTGCCAGGTGATGCGCTGGCATTTCCACCCGCTGGGCTTCGAGGCCAGCATGGATGCGCCACGCAGCATGGTCGCGCGGTTATTCGACCGGGCCACCGGAGAAACCGTGCTGGCGATTGCCGGCATCCCGTGTGCGGCAATCATGGCCGCCGCCGATGTCGAACGCATCATCGAGGCCGTCGAGGCCGAGATGGATGCCTTCGCCCCCGCCTTTACCTTGCGCGACGCCGGTTAACCGGCAGACTTGGCCCCCGGGCCCATCGCTTGCAGCTTGCTCAGAAATTGCTCGGCCGGTACGGGTTGCCCCAACAGGTAGCCCTGCAGCGAGTCACAGCCCAGGCGGGTCAGAAACGCCTGCTGCCGGTCAGTTTCTACCCCTTCGGCGACGATTCGCAGCCCCAGTGCCTGGCCTAGCGCGACAATGGCCGACACGATCGCGGCGTCATCGCTGTCCTGTTCCAGTTCGCGCACGAAGCCCCGGTCGATCTTCAGTTCGTTGGCGGGCAGGCGCTTGAGGTACATCAGGCTGGAATAACCGGTACCGAAATCATCAATCGACAGGTCCACGCCCATGTCGGACAAGCGCTGCAGCACTGTGAGGCTGGCATCGGCGTCATGCATGGCGGTGGTTTCGGTAATTTCCAGGGTCAGGCAGTTGGCTGGCAGGCCATTGTGCTGCAAGGCCTGGGCCACGCTGTCGACCAACCCGCAATGGCTGAACTGGATAGCCGACAGGTTGACCGCCATGCGCCACTGATGATGGCCTTGGTCCAGCCAGAGACGCATCTGCCGGCAGGCTTCGTTGAGCACCCATTCGCCAATCGGGATGATCAGGCCGGTTTTTTCTGCCAGCGCGATGAAGCGGTCAGGCATCAGCAACCCCTGCTGCGGGTGCTCCCAGCGCAACAAGGCTTCGGCACCGATGGGCTGGCAAGCCTGGGCGTCGAACTTGGGCTGGTAGTGCAAGCGGAACTGGCGCTGCGCCACGGCCTGGCGCAAGTCCTGCAGCAGCTGCAACTGCTGGCGGGCGTTGCTGTTCATCGACACGTCGAAGAACCTGTAGCCATTCTTGCCGGCGCTCTTGGCGTGGTACATGGCCGCGTCGGCATTGCGCAGCAGCTCGTGCTGGTCCTGGCCATTGCCCGGGTAAAGGACGATACCCAGGCTGGCCGACAACTGCAGGTCGTGCTCGGCCACCCGGAATGGCCGTGACACCAGGTTGACCTGCTTGACCGCCACGTCCATGGCATCGTCGGGTTCCTGCAACTGCACCAGCAGCACGAACTCATCGCCACCGATCCGTGCCAGGGTGTCCTGGCTGTGCAGGTGGCCGCGCAGGCGGGCGGCCACGGCCTTGAGCAGCAGGTCGCCAATGTGGTGGCCAAACGCATCGTTGACCGGTTTGAAACCGTCCAGGTCGATGAACATCAGGGCAAAACAGCCGCCCTGCTCCGCCACCCTGGCAATCGCCTGCTCGATGCGGTCGGCCAGCAAGGTGCGGTTGGGCAGGTCTGTCAGGGTGTCGTGCAGGGCCAGCTGGGTCAGTTCCTGGTTGGCCAAGGTCAGCGAACGGGCCAGCTCTGCGGTGCGCAGGTGCAGGCGCGCGTCCAGCACCGAGGTCAACAAGGCTACCGCCAACACTGACAGGGTGGTGATGAGCACCAGGTAGACCAGGCCATCGCCTTGCAGGCCACCGCCCGCCAGCGCCCCGCAGAAGCTGCCATCCGGGAAGTTCGCCGCTGCCATGCCGGTGTAGTGCATGCCCACGATGGCCAAGCCCATGACCACTGCTGCCAGGCCGCGAATCTGCCGCACATAGGGTGTGTGCGCACGCAGGCGGAAGGCGATCCACAATGCCGCCGCCGAGGCACCGACAGCAATCAGCAGCGAGGCGCCGAACAGTGTCGGGTCATAATCGATGCCTGGCAGCATGCGCATCGCCGCCATGCCGGTGTAGTGCATGCAGGCAATGCCTGCACCCATGGTCAGCGCGCCAAACGCCAATTGTAGACCTGGCAGGCTTGGCTGGCTGACCAGCCACAAGGCAAAGCCCGATGAAAGCACGGCGATCAACAGCGAGAACGCGGTCAGGCCCAGGTCATACCCCAGGTCGATGGGCAGGCTGAAGGCGAGCATGCCCACAAAGTGCATGGACCAGACGCCCATCCCCATGGCCAGTGCGCCACCGAACATCCACAAGTGGGCAGCCCGGCCTTTGGCCGTGGCGATGCGGCCGGCCAGGTCAAGGGCGGTATAGGACGCCAGGATCGCCACGCACAGCGAAATCAACACCAGCGAAGAGGAGTAGCTACCGGTCAGCATGGGGGTTTCCAGCACTGGGACGGGAGTCCCGGAAAAAGCTGACGATTGTACTCAAGCTTTGGCGAAACGCACGGGGTTTTTGCGAATGGGAATGGATCCAAAAAAGCCTGTGGCGGGTTTGCCAACGGAGCCGGTGCCGCGGCGGATCGCACCGGCTTTGCGGGTGTATGCGGCTAACCTTGCAAGGCCCGCGGGCGGTGGCTGCGTTTCTCGGCTTGCGGCGCCGTGGCCGCCTGCAGATGGAAGTCGAAGGCCAGCTCGGCAAAGCGCCCACCCTGCACGCCACGGTCATGCGCTGCCGCGGCGTCCTCGACAAAGTGCAGCTCGCCGATCAACCCGTCGCGGGTGGCATAGGCGAAGTCATCCCACAGATACCGGTCGCCGGCAAAATTGATCTGGGTGGTCAGGTGCCGGTGCCCAGGTGCCGAAATGAAGAAGTGCACGTGCGCCGGGCGCTGGCCGTGACGACCGAGCTGGTCCAGGCACTCCTGGGTAGGCCCCTGTGGGTCGCAGCCGTAGCCAGACGGCACGATCGAGCGCGCCCGGTAGCGGCCCTCGGCATCGGTGACGATGCGGCGGCGCAGGTTGTACGCGGACTGGCTCGAATCGAAGTACGAGTACGTGCCTTGGGTGTTGGCGTGCCACAGGTCGATGGTCGCGCCCGCCAACGGTCGGCCGTCGGCAGCAAAGACCTGGCCGTGCAGGAACATCACCACCCCGGGGTCGGTGCCGTCATCCATGCGCGCCTGCCCTTCTGCCAGCGGGGCACCGGCAACGTAAAGCGGCCCTTCGTTGGTGCGCGGGGTGCCCCCGCCCAGGCCGGCCTCGGCATCCTTGGCATCCTGCAGCAAGTCGAGGAAGTGCTCGATGCCCAGGCCGGCGGCCAACAGCCCTGCCTCGTTACGGCCGCCCAGGCGGTTGAGGTAGTCGATGGCGTCAGCCCGATGGTGCAGCGTTGCCTGGCCTTGCTGGCACGGCAGGCTGGCTGAGCCCCACTGCGTGCAGCCCGCCCCCGTATACCCATCGGTATATGGATGTTCCCGTTGATCTGTTTCATGCTCGGCCACGCGAATCGCGAAACGCCCGGGCAACAAACACTTCAACAAAGATCTTCGGGAGTCGAACATGGCGGGACGTCTAAACGGCAAGGTAGCGCTGATCACGGGTGGCGCGGGTGGCTGCGGGCTGGCCGCCTCGCAACTGTTCGCGGCAGAGGGGGCGCGGGTCGGCATTGTCGACCTGCCCGGCAGCGACGGCGCAGCGGTTGCGCGACGACTGCGCGAAGCCGGCCACCAAGCGGTTTTCGCCGCAGCCGATGTGTCGGACGCACAGCAGGTCAAGGCCGCTGTCGCCACCGTGGAGGCAGCCTTCGGCCACATCACCGTATTGATGAACCACGCCGGCATCCTTTCGGCTGTCCCCTTCCTCGACACCAGCGAAGAAGAATGGGACCGGATCATGGCCGTGAACGTGAAAAGCATGTTCCTGGTCACCCGTGCGGTGCTGCCGGGCATGCTCGCAGCCGGCGGCGGCAGCATCGTGTGTACCTCCTCCATATCGGCCGTGGTCGGCACGCCAATGGAAGTCCTGTATTGCACCAGCAAGGGCGCCACCCATATGTTCGCCCGGGCCATTGCCGTGGAGTTCCGTGACCGCGGTATCCGCGCCAATGCCATTTGCCCGGGTTTCATTGCCACAGCCCACGGCCTGCGGGAAATCGACATGCTGCGCAAGCACGGTGTGGACGTCAGCGAACAGGCCATCGCGGCCGCCCAAGGGCGCCTGTGCCAACCCGCCGAGGTGGCCAGCGCCGCCTTGTTTCTGGCCAGTGACGACGCCAGTTTCGTCAACGGCGCGCACCTGTTCGCGGACAACGGCTACACCGCGGTCTGACCTCAAGCACGCCAAGCAGGAGAATGACGTGAGCACTTCCTCCAACAACATGCACATCAACGAATTCGGCCTGGACCACGCGCACTGGCGCAACTGGGCCGGTAACCAGTCCTGCATTCGCGCGGCACGCGGGGCGCCGGCCAGCGAAGACGAACTGTGCACGCTGGTCAACCAGGCCAGCCGCAACGGCATGAACGTTCGGGTGGCCGGTTCCGGGCATTCGTTCACCCCGGTAGCGCTGACCAATGGCCTGCACCTGACGCTGGCCAACATGAGCGGCGTACGCCATGTCGACCACGCCAGAAAGCGCGTCACCGCCGCTGCCGGCACCACCATCAATGCCTTCGGCAAGGCCCTGCGGGCGGCTGGCCTGTCGATGGTCAACCAGGGCGACATCGACAGCCAGTCGATTGCCGGGGCACTCACCACCGGTACTCACGGCACAGGCCTTACCCTGGGCAACCTGGCCTCTTCGATAGTGGGCATGAAGCTGGTGCAACCCAACGGCGAAATTCTCGTCGTCGACGAAAGCACCCCTGACCTGCTGCAGGCGGGCCGCGTTTCCCTCGGTGTGCTGGGCATCGTCAGCGAACTGACCTTGCAGGTGACCGACAGCTTCAACCTGCACGAGCGCATTTGGCGCGAAGACTTCGAGAGCGTGATGGACAGGCACGACGAACTGGCGCGCAAGCATCGCCATTTCAGTTTCTTCTGGTGCCCCACCGAGCAGAGCCGGCACTGCTATTGCCTGCCCGACACCGCGGCCACCAGTAGCAGCGGGCGCACCACCGACGTGTGCGAAGTCAAGGTCATGGACATTACGGATCGCCCCGCCTGGGAAAGCGAATTCGAGAAGGTCGCGTACAGCTCGGATGTGTACCCGATCGAGTACCTGCCCAATTTCCATGAACTGGAGTATGCCGTGCCGCTGCGCCACAGCAAGGAAGCCCTGCGGGCAGTGCGCAAGCTGATGCTGGAAGACTTCCTGCAAGCCATCTACCCCATCGAGTACCGGTTCACGGCAGGTGACGGCGCCTGGATGAGCCCGTTCTTCGAACAGGACAGCGTGACCATTTCGGTATCCGGCGAGCCGGGCACCGATTACTGGGACTACTTGCGCGCGGTGGACCAGATCCTGCGGTCGTATGGCGCCCGGCCGCATTGGGGCAAGTTGCATTTCCTGACGGGCGAGGATGTAAGCGCCATCTACCCGCGTGCCGAGGACTTCCGCAAGCTGCGCCGGCAGCTGGACCCGCAGGGCACCTACCTGAGCGAACATCTCAGCCCGCTGTTCAAATAAGCACCCCGCTCCTGGCGCACCTGGCAACGTGCCGGGGCGGGCTTGCACCGCGTACGGGCCGCGCAGCGGCCCACTGCCGGCAACGCGCGGTGCTATGCCTTGGCCAGATAATCGATGAACAGGCGAAACAGTTCGGCGTTGGTGGAAATGTCCAGCCGCTGGTAGATGTTGTGCTTGTGCACCTTCACCGTCCCCTCCGAGATATTCAACTGCCGGGCAATCGAGGCGTTGCTGTGCCCTTGCAGCAACAGCTTGGCGATCAAACGCTGGGTCTCGGTCAACTGCCCCTGCAGGATTTCCACGAAGGCATCCTCCAGCACGGCGCCTTCCGGCGAAGCCCGCAGGCACTCGGCAAAACGCAGCCGACAGTGCTGGCCGAACAGCGCGGCCAGCAATGGCGCCAGGTCCGCCAGCAGCGCCATTTCCGCCGCGCTGAAGTCCCCACTGCGCTGATGGCGCATCAGCGAATAGACCATGGCCACCTGGGGCTGCAGCGGCATGATGAACCCCACCTCTTCCACTGCCGTGCCGTAGCCGGAGGCCACGCAAGGGTGGATATCACGGGAGATGGCGAAACCTGAAGAGAAGAAGCAGTCGGGCGCCAGTTCACTCATGCGCCACAGCCCGGCTGGGTGCTCGTTGACGCAGGCCACATAAAACGGGTCCAGCAAGTAACCGCCGCGCACATAGGCGTTCAGGGTGCGCTCGCTGACGCTGTGGTTGTAGCCGTTATGCACCAGCACGGCCGGCTGGTTGAACTGGAACAGGTACGCGCAGCTCATGTCGAACGCCAGCTTGTCGCCTATCACCTTGTCCAGCGCCGGCCCGAAGTGTTCGCTACCGATCGCTTCGATCAGCGCAGCCAGCCCGTTCGCTTCGTCTTTTGTCATTGTTCACCACGCTCTCATGCACCAAAACCTCATGACCTTACCGCCTTGGCCAGCCAAAAGCACAAAATCCGGGGCGCCCTGGACGCTCCGGATCACATGCACGACGCTTTACGCTCAGGACGGCTCGGGCGCCACCGCGAAGGCGCCTGCGGCGTCGTCCTGGCGCCCCATTTCCTGCGCCTTGGGCACGGCCAGCCAACTGGCCAGCAACATGGCGATCAGGCCGCCACTGAGCTTGCCAATCATCAGCGGCAGGATCAGCGAGGGCTGGAAGTTTGCCGAGAAGGCCATGTGGTCGCCGAAGGTGAAGGCCGCGCACACCGAAAAGGCAATCACCAACACCTTGTCCTTGGGCGGCATCTCGCTGACCAGGCGGAACATGGCGAGGATATTGGCCGAAGCCGCCAGCACACCCGCAGCCCCGACCCCAGACATGCCGAAACGCGATGCCACGCGCTCGATCGGCCGCGCCAGAAAGCGCTTGAGCAAATGCACCATGGGGAATGCCCCGCACAGCATCAGGCCGACGTAGCCGGCAATCTCCAGGGCGCGGAACTGGTCATCGGCATCGGCGATGATCGGCGCGAAGCCCCAACTGCCGAATACATGGCTGAACAGCCCGGTGAAGTACTGCACGATCGACGCCACCAGTACCAGCACCACCGCGATGTACATGAACTGCCCGAGCTTGAGGAACAGGTACACCATCAGTGCCGGGCAGTAACGCAGCGCCGCCGCCAGGGCAATGCAGAACAGGATCAAGGGCATCAGGTTGCGCAGCAGCATCGCCCAGGAAAAATGCAAGGCTTGGGTGGCGGCACCGGTGGTTGCGATATCCGGGCGCACACCCAGGTCCAGTCCCTGCATGGCCATGGCGATGATCATGATACTCAAGGGAATGGCCAGCAGCCCAGCCATGATGCCCAGTGCCATGTACTTGTGATCGACCTTGCGCAGCATGGCCAACCCGACCGGGATGACGAAAATGATCGTCGAACCACTCTGGAACCCGGTGATCAGGCCGAGGATCCAGCCTTCCGGGCTTTGCGCCAGGGCCTTGGCCAACTGGTAGCCGCCCATGTCCGAGGCGATGAAGATAGGCCCCGCGGTGCCAGGGTCGGCGCCCATCAACTGAAACAGCGGCGCGATTACCTGGCTGATGCCGGCTGAAATGTACGGGATCGCGGCCATGATGCCAGCGACCGGGATGAAGATCGGGCCGATGCTGTGCAGCCCGGCGATGAACTCCTGGCCCAGCTCGCCTTCGGGGTTATAGATGGATGCCAATGCACCCAGTACCGCACACACCATGATCACGTAGATGACATAGGTACCGATGCTTTCCATTTGCCGCCTCATTTTTAGAGTTGTGGGGTTGGCAGGTCTGAAAGGTCACAGGGGCATCGTTGTTTTTATGCTGAGCAAGGCGTGCCCCGTCGAGCATTCAAGCTAAGCGGCGGGGGGTGGGCTGTCCATATACCGGGAGGTATATGCCCCTGCAAAAGAGAGTGCCGTGCCCGGTTCGAAATGCTTAATACCCGGTCATTTCCAGGTACCCACGGCCACCGGCACTGCCGCTCAAGCGCACCGGCCCTTCCCAATACGGGAAACGCGTCTGCATCCACGCCTGCGGCTGAACAGCATCGACCTGCACATCCACCCCGTGCTCAGGCACCTGCACCCGCCAGCGGGTCGGCAGCTGCTTGCCATTGCCCTGTGGGGCCCAGGCCAACGGCTGCAAGCGGATCTGTGCCGGCAGCAGCGCTAGCCCCTGGCCCTGCGGGTCGATCCAGGTGCCGGCGCGATACGCCTCCCCGTGCGCTTCGCGCACCTGGAACAGCATCAGCTTGGCGCCGCTGTCCAGGTGCAGCGAGAACCAGTCCCAGCCCGTTTGCCCGGCGGCCAGCGGCTGGCTGCTCCATTCCCGGTCCAGCCAGGCCTGGCCAGTCACCGCGATGCACAGGCCGTCGCGCTCGACCTCGCCGCGCACCCGGTAGAACGGCTGGCTGTAGTAGTAAGAAGCCTGGCCCTTGCCCGACTTTTCGCTGTAGCCCTGCTGGCCGTGCAGCACCAGAGGCCGCTCGCTGCGCAACTGCAGGTCGTAGCGAAAACCTTTGCCAGCGGCCGTCATGCGCAGGTTGTCGATACCGCCCGGCCCCTGCAGCGACCAATCGTCGATCCACGCCCGAAACGGCTGGGCCTGCACACCCGCCTGGCCAATCCCGCCACGGGCCAGGGTCTCAGCTGACCGATGGCCGCCGGGGCCGGTCAACGCGGCGTGGCCCATCCACAGGTTCGGGCTCTGCCAATCGCCGGTCTCCGGGCCGGGGCGCAGGGCCGAGCGGAACAGCGTCCACTGCGCGCCCCAGTCACGCCCTTGGGTGTCTTTGAGGTTGGCGGTGACGTACCACCACTCGATGCGGAAACCATCGTGGGCCGCATGGTCCCGTGGGAATTCCAGGCGATGGCCGCGGGTGACCTGGCTGAACCCGCCTGCCGGCTGGCCGAGGCCGGCATAGCTTTGCGGTGCCGGCTGATCACAGCCGCACAACAGGCTGCAGAGCAACAGCCAGGCTCTACGTTTCATCGGCAAACGGCCTCAACAGTTCGCGCGGCTGACGCCGGGCCAGTTGCCAGAGTGGCCAGGCGCTGGCCAACAGGCTGGTGAGCAGGCCCAGCAGGGCCAGTTGCAGCAACTGGGCGGGAAACAGATGCAGCGGCAAACGCCAGCCGAATGCCTGAACATTCACCACCGCGACCAGGCACCAGGCCAGCAACAGGCCCAACGGCAGCGCCAACAGCACGGTGAGGCTGCTGAGCAGCAGTGCCTGGCCAAGGCTCAGCCACACCAGCTGGGTACGCCGTACCCCCAAGGCCCATAGCGGCGCCAGCTGGCGCAGACGGGACTGGCCCAAGGTCAGCAGGTTGATGAACAGCGCCACACCGGCCACGCCCAGGGTCAGGCTGTTGAGCGCGGCGGTGGCGGCGAAGGTGCGGTTGAATACCTCGGTCGACCAACGCTTCAACTGCGCCTGCTGCACGACCCGGCTGTCGTCGAGGTGAAAGCGCTGTTGCAACGCGGCTTTCAAGGCGGCCCCCTGGGGGTCGAGCAGGTCGACGCTCAAGCCTGTCAACGCAGCATCCGGCCAATGTGCGCGCAGCGATTGGGCATTCACCAGCATTTGGCCCTTGGGGTTGCCATAGTCGGCGTACAGGCCAACGACGAGCAGGCGGCGAGACGGGTCCGTGGGCAGTTTCAGGTGGTCCCCCAGGTGCAAACGCAACCGCCGCGCCAGCTGCTCACTGAGCATCACGGCCTGCCCCTCGGCCAACAGCTGCCAGGCCTGCGGCTGCTGTTCCAGCAACGGCCACCGGCTGTGATAAACGGAGTGGTCGACAATGCCCTGCACCTGGACCGGCCAGCCTTGCACCTGCGTTTCGACGCGCCAGCCAGGCAAAACCACCCGCACGGCAGGTTGCTGCCCCAGCCACTGGGCTATCTGCAGGCCTTGCGCGGTATCGCTTGGGCTCACGTACAGGTCGGCGGACAAGCGCTGGTCCAGCCAGCCGACAAAGGTCTTGCGAAAACCCTCGGTCATGCTGCCCACACCCACGCTGGCAGCCAGCGCCAGCAGCAAGGCCATCAGCGCCAGGCTCAAGGCAGGCAACTGCTGGCGGCTGTCGGCGACGAACCACTGGGCCAACGGCCGCTGACAACGGCGCGCCAACCAGGCCAGCACCCTGTCGAGCCAGGCTGGCAACGCCAATGCCGCCCCCAGCAACAGCGCCGCCAGCATACCGAAGGCGCTGGGCAGGCTGTCACCGAACACCCCGCAAGCTGACGCCAGCACCAGCAACAGGCCCGCTACCCAAGCCTGACGCCTCAGCCACGGCCCCTGTGCCAGGCGCCATGCTTGCGGCTGCGCCAACGCCAGCAAGGGCAAGCGCGCGGCGCGCAGGATGCTGCCCAGCCCGGCCAGCAGTGCACCGAGTACGCTCACCAGCACGCCCCATAACCACCACTGCGCAGGCAGGTTCAGCGTGCCTGCGACCTGCGCGCCATACAGCCCGCGCAGGCTGGCGGCGACATCGGGCAGCAACCAGGCCGCCACCGCGTAGCCACTGGCTACCCCGGCCAGCCCGCCAAGCACTGCGAACAGCCCCAGCTCCAGGCCCAGGGCACACAGCAGGGTAGCCAGGCTGACCCCACAGGCGCGCAGGTTGCGAATCAGCCCGCGCCGCTGTTCCAATGCCAGGCCAATCGCGGCATGGGCGATGAACAGGCCAACGACGAAGGCCAACAGGCCTAGCGCAGTGAGGTTGAGGTGGAAGCTGTCGGTCAGACGCTGCAAACCGCCATCATCTTGCCGGGGTTGCACGACAAGGTCAGCCGCAATGTCGGCAGGCAAAGGCCCCGGACTTGCCGCTACCAGCAGGCGTGACAACTGCCGCGGTGCCTGCAGCAAGGCCTGCGCGTGGCCGATATCGACCACGATCACCCCGGGGGCCAGCTCGGCTTGCACCAGCAACGGTGGCAGCGGTTGCCCATCGCGGTCGTGGGCCACCTGCCCTGCGGTCATGTTCAACAGGCGCAAGGTATCTGGCCCGACCCAGGCCTGCCCGGGCACGCCGATGAACGCCTGCAGGTCGAACGCCTGGGGCTGCACCCCGGCGATACTGCCGGCCGCCGGCAGGCTCAATGGCTCGATGCCGATCAGGCGCACACTGCGCCCGGGCTCGCCTGGCAGGCGCAGGCGCCCCTCCAGCACCGGCGACACCGCCCAACCCAGCCTGCGCAGTTGCACGTACAGCGCCTGGTCAAAGCGTTCGCCGTGGCGTGGCAGCAGTTGCGTCTGCAGCGGCCCGGCCAGTACCGCACTGGCCCTGGCGTAGTCGCTGCGTGCCTGGCTGTTCAAGGCCTGCACCCCGGTCCATAGCGCCGTGGCCAGCCACAGCCCAGTGAAGATGCTGAAAAACTGCACGCGGTGGCGCCGCCAGTGGCTGAGCAAAGCCAACAGGGCCAGCGACAGCAGCCTCATGCGCCCTGCCCGCTGCGCACACGGCCACCCTGCAGGTAGCAACGTTGCTGCAGCCGCGCCGCCAGCCGGGGGCTGTGGGTGACCATCAGCAGGCCGCTGCCAGCCTCGCTGACCAGTTGCAGCAACAGGCTCAGCACTTCGTCGCTGGTGGCTTCGTCAAGGCTGCCGGTGGGTTCGTCAGCCAATAACCAGGCCGGGCGCCCAGCCAATGCGCGGCCGATGGCCACGCGTTGCTGCTGGCCGCCCGACAGTTGTTCAGGGTAACGCCCGAGCAGGTCAGCCAGGCCCAGGCGTTGAGCCAGGTGGGCGCCCCATTCGGGGTCGTGCCGGTTGGCCAGCCGGGCCTGGAATGCCAGGTTGCTGCCCACGTCCAGGCTGCTGATCAAGTTGTACTGCTGGAACACCAGGCCAATCCCCTGTCGCCGCCACAGTGCCAGGGACGCCTCCGAGCGGCTGTCCAGGGCACTGCCGTCAATCAGGATGCGCCCGCTGTCGGCACGGTCCAGGCCGGCCACCAGGTGCAGCAAGGTGCTCTTGCCACTGCCAGACTCGCCCATCAAGGCCAGGCTGCTGCCGCGCGGCAGGCACAGGTCGACGCCCTGCAACACCGGCAACGGCCCTTGGGGGGTGACAAATGATTTGTGCAGGTTTTCGATGGCCAGCATCAGGGATGCCTTGGGGTATCGGGTGACCATCCAGTAATAGCAGGTCACGGACACATAGGAGAGACGCGCCCATCAATGGATCCACAGGCGATTCGATAATCGCACAAATAGCGCTATTCATTGCGTAAATGCAGATTGACCACGCACGCGCATATGGCTCTAATGGATCCATTAAACAAAAACAAAACCTGGAGAGCCTTCATGTACCCGAAAAACACCTGGTACGTTGCCTGCACCCCTGACGAAATTGCCGACAAGCCCTTGGGCCGACAGATCTGCGGCGAAAAAATCGTCTTTTACCGTGGCCAGCAGAACCGTGTAGCCGCTGTCGAGGACTTCTGCCCGCACCGAGGCGCGCCGTTATCCCTCGGCTACGTGGAGGACGGCAATCTGGTCTGCGGCTATCACGGCCTGGTCATGGGCTGCGACGGCAAGACGGTGTCGATGCCTGGCCAGCGGGTTCGCGGCTTTCCGTGCAACAAGGCGTATGCCGTCGTGGAGCGCCATGGCTTCATCTGGGTCTGGCCTGGCGACCAGGCGCAGGCCGACCCAGCGCTTATCCCGCATTTGGAATGGGCAGACAATGAAGAGTGGGCCTACGGCGGAGGGCTGTTCCACATTGGCTGCGACTATCGCCTGATGATCGACAACCTCATGGACCTGACCCACGAAACCTACGTGCATGCCTCCAGCATCGGCCAGAAGGAAATCGACGAAGCCCCGCCCGTCACCACCGTCACCGGCGACGAAGTGGTCACCGCCCGGCACATGGAAAACATCATGGCCCCGCCCTTCTGGCGCATGGCCCTGCGCGGCAACGACCTGGCCGACGATGTGCCGGTGGACCGCTGGCAGATCTGCCGCTTCACCCCACCCAGCCACGTCCTGATCGAAGTGGGTGTGGCGCATGCCGGCAAGGGTGGCTACCACGCTGCAGCGCAGCACAAGGCCGCGAGCATCGTGGTCGACTTCATCACCCCGGAAAGCGACACCTCGATCTGGTACTTCTGGGGCATGGCGCGCAATTTTGCCGCGCACGACCAGAACCTGACCGCCGACATCCGCGAGGGCCAGGGCAAGATTTTCAGCGAAGACCTGGAAATGCTCGAGCGCCAGCAACAAAACCTGCTGGCCAACCCTGGGCGCAACCTGCTGAAGCTGAACATCGATGCCGGTGGCGTGCAATCGCGCAAGGTGCTGGAGCGGATCATCGCCAAAGAGCGTGCAGCACAGCCGCAACTGATCGCCACCAGCGCCACCCCTGCCTGAGGAGCCACCGACATGATCGATGCCATCGTGATATCCCGTAACGATGAAGCGCAGGGTATCTGCAGTTTCGAACTGGCCTCGGCAGATGGCAGCCTGCTGCCTGCATTCAGCGCCGGGGCCCACATTGACGTGCACCTGCCCGATGGCCTGGTGCGCCAGTATTCGCTGTGCAACCACCCGCAAGAGCGCCACCGCTACCTGATCGGCGTACTCCATGACCCGGCTTCGCGGGGCGGCTCACGCAGCCTGCACGAGCAGGTGCAGGTCGGCGCGCGGCTGCAGATCAGTGCGCCGCGCAACCTGTTCCCGCTGGCCGATGGGGCGCGGCGCAGCCTGCTGTTTGCCGGCGGCATCGGCATTACCCCGATCCTGTGCATGGCCGAGCAGTTGGCCCACAGTGGCCACGATTTCGAGCTGCACTACTGCGCCCGCTCCAGTGAGCGTGCCGCATTCGTCGAGCGTATCCGCAACGCGCCCTTTGCCGACCGCTTGTTCGTGCATTTTGACCAGCAGCCGGAAACGGCGCTGGACGCTCGCCAGGTGCTGGGCAACCCGCAAGCTGACGTGCACCTGTATGTGTGCGGGCCGGGCGGGTTCATGCAGCATGTGCTGGGCAGCGCCAGGGAGCTGGGCTGGCAGGAGGCCAACCTGCACCGCGAGTATTTCGCAGCCGCACCCGTGGACGCCAGCAACGACGGCAGCTTCTCGGTACAGGTCAACAGCACCGGCCAAGTGTTCGAGGTGCCAGCCGACCAGACCGTGGTACAGGTACTGGAGCAAAACGGCATCGAGATCGCCATGTCGTGCGAGCAAGGTATTTGCGGCACGTGCCTGACCCGCGTACTGCAGGGCACGCCAGACCACCGCGACCTGTTCCTGACCGAAGAGGAACAAGCCCTCAACGATCAGTTCATGCCTTGCTGCTCGCGCGCGAAAACACCGTTACTGGTGCTGGATATCTGAAGCGGCCAGCGCGCTGGGGAGGATCACCTGCATGCCGGTGCCCGAGGCGTTTGCGCCGAAGGTTTCGGCATAGCGCAAGGTTGCATTGGCATGCTCGCGCATGATCGCTTCGGCGCGGGCACCCTGGCGGTTGACCAGGGCATCGAACACGGCATGGTGCTGCATGTGGGCGAAGTTGAAGCGCCGGTATTCACGGGCCAGGTCGTGGCGGTCTACCGCCAGCGCCGTGACCGAGGCGAATGGCAGGTGGTCGTTGCGCGCCAGCGCCACGGTAATGGCCGGGTTGTGGCTGGCTTCGATGATCACTTGGTGAAAGCGCATGTTCAGATCGTGGTAGGCCTGCAGGTCTTCTTCGGTCACGAAGCCCTTGTCGAACAGCTGGTCGCCCTCTATCAGGCACTGCTGCAGTGCCGCACGGGCTGGCGCGGCCAAGCCGCGCTCGGCAGCCTGGCGGGCGGCAAGGCCTTCGAGCACACCGCGCACCTCGACTGCACCGGCAATGTCATCGGCACTCACCGAACGCACTTGAAAGCCCCGGCCGCCGAAGCGGACCAGCAGGCCTTCCTGTTCGAGCGTGCGAAAGGCCATGCGCACCGGCATGCGTGAAACGCCGAACAGTTCGGCAGTGGGAACTTCCATCAGGCGCTCGCCGGCCGCCAGCTCGCCTGAGGCGATCATCTTGCGCAACGCGACCAGCACCATTTGACCGGGCTTGCTCATCCAGGCAACTTCCAGGGAAACGAGCCGGCATCTTAGCGCAAGCCGGGCTCGAGTAGTCAGTGGCTCAGCGCATCGCTGACCGCCACTGGGGCCGGCCTGGGTGCGCGCAGCAGTAGCAGGCACCCCGCCGCCAGCACGAACACACTGGCAAACACCCCATACAAGTGCAGCGGCTGCCAGCCGCCATCGAGTAGCACACCCGCCACGGTGGGCGACACAATGGCGCCCATACGGCCGATGCCGATGCCCCACCCCACGCCGGTGGCGCGCACCGATGCGTCGTAGACCACCGGCGACAAGGCATACAAGCCGGCCACGCAGCCGTTGGCGAACAGCCCGATCAACAGGCCCAGGGCCAATGCCGCGCTAGCCGAGGCGCCGTTGGCCACGAACAGCACCAGCAGCGCCGCAGTGGTCAGCATGAACAGCCCCAGCACGCGGGTAAGCGGCCAGCGCGAGGCCAGCCCGCCGATCAGCGCCGCGCCGAGGATGCCGCCCACGCTCAACAGAACACCGCCCGTAATGCCTTGCTGCGCGGACAGCCCGGCAGCCACCAGCAGCTTCGGGGTCCAGCTCATGACGAAGTAGAAACCGAACATGACCAGGAAGAACAGCAGCCAGATCACCAGCGTGGTCCGGCGCATGGCCGGCGCCAACAGTTGCCGGAAACCGCTGGCCCTGCCCGGCACCCTGGCCGCAAGCGCTGGCAGCTGCGCCAGTGCCGGGTGGCCTAGCCTTACCGCCAAGCGATTGACCCGCACCAAGGCGTTGGCTGGCCGGCGTGCCAGCAGAAAGTCCAGCGACTCCGGCAACCACAACCAGACCAGCGGTAACACGCAGACGGTGACGATGCCGCCGAACAGAAACACCGACCGCCAACCCCACTGCCCCAGCAGCCACACCGCCAGCAAACCGCCCAGGGTTGCCCCCAGGGCATAGCCGGTGGACTGCAGGCTGACCGCCAGGCCGCGCCAGCGTTTGCTGGCATATTCGCTGGCAATGACGTTGCTGCTGGCCAGGATGCCGCCAATGCCCAGGCCCGTCAGCCCACGCAACAGGGCCAGTTGCATCGGGCTCTGGCTCAACGCCGAGAGCAGCATGCCGACCCCCGACAGCACCAGGCATAGCAGGATCAGCGGACGCCGCCCGAAACGGTCAGCCCAGGGTGCGATGAACAGCGAGCCCGCCGCCATGCCGAACAGGCCGGCACTGAGCAGCAAGCCCACCTGCGCCCCGTTGAGGTTCCACTCGGCAGACACCGAGGCAGCGGTAAAGGCCATGACCAGCACGTCGAAGCCGTCGATCATGTTGAGCAGGATGCATATGCCGATGGCCAGGCACTGAAAGCGCCCCATCGGGTCGTTGTCCAGGCGCTGCTTGAGGTCGGTATTCATAGCGCCACCTGCCGCTTTGCAGGTGGCACATCGGCAACGCACGCGCAGGCAAAGCGCAAGGAACCCTGACGGTTCCATACCCTGGAAAAGCCATTCATGACTGAACCCTTCTTGTAGTTGTCGGCGCATCAGGCTGGAGGGCTCCAGCCGATGTCAGGCGCTAATCAAACAAATAATGGATCCACAAACAATCCATGGGGCTAACGCAAGCACGGCGCAGACCGATAATGACAGTCAGATCAGCCAAAAATAAAAAAATTAAGTCTTAATTATCAATACTTTACATATTCGTGATTACCGTTAATTCGCGTTCGTTTATCGAACAGATTCAGTGCATGGATCCATATAGATCACGGCATTACCGCATAGGCCTGTCATCGCACCCGGCGCCATGAACAAATCTTCATATAGCGCCCCAGCGCCCTGACCATGCGGCGCACAGCGCAAGCCAGGCTACCGCCAGCCACCACCCGGCTTGAGGCTGCCGGGTGGGTTGCGTAGCATCCCCCGCCCGTTCGCGCGCCTGCACATCGGCGCGAAACCCGCACAAAAGAGCCCAGAATGCCGCAACCTATCCCCCTCAAGGACCACGAAAAGGAAAAGCACCTGGTCAACCGCCGGCTTCTGGCCTGCGCCGCCCTGGTCTTCAGCCTGTGTGCCGTGCTGGTGGGTCGGCTCTATGTGCTGCAGGTGCTGCAGCACGACCAGCAGAGCGCCGTGTCGGAAAACAACCGCGTGCATGTGCTGCCCATAGCCCCTGAGCGCGGGCTTATCTACGACCGCAACGGCGTGGTGCTGGCCGACAACAAGCCCAGCTTCGACCTGACCATCACCCGCGAGCGGACCGGCGGCAATTCGGCCAAGGTGCTCGACACCCTGACCCAGGTGCTGGGGCTGAACGAGGACGACCGCAAGCAGTTCGACAAGGACCTGCGCCGGGGCCGCAAGCCGTTCGAGCCGATCACCCTGATAGTGGGGCTGAGCGAAGAGCAGATCGCCCTGGTGGCGGTCAACCAGTTCCGCCTGCCGGGCCTGGAGGTCGAACCACAGTTCATCCGCGAGTACCCGCTGGGCGCGCATTTCGCCCATTCGGTTGGCTACGTGGGGCGCATCAACGAGAAGGAGGCCAAAGTACTCGACAGCACCGAATACCGGGGCACCCAGTCGATTGGCAAGACCGGCATCGAGCGCTTCTACGAAAGCCAGCTGCATGGCCATGTGGGCTATGAGGAAGTCGAGACCAACGCCCAGGGCCGGGTGATGCGCGTGCTCAACCACAAGGCCCCGACACCCGGGCAGGACATCGTGCTGACACTGGACGCCCGCCTGCAAGTCGCTGCCGAAAAGGCCCTGGGCGACCGCCGTGGCTCGGTGGTGGTGCTGGACCCGGCCAATGGTGACGTGCTGGCCATGGTCAGCAACCCCAGCTTCGACCCCAACCTGTTCGTCAAGGGCATCAGCTTCAAGCAGTACGCACAATTACGCGATTCGATCGACCGCCCACTGTTCAACCGCGTGCTGCGCGGCCTGTACGCGCCCGGCTCGACGGTGAAGCCGGAAGTGGCGATCGCCGGCCTCGACAGCGGCGTGATCACCCCCGGCAGCCGGGTGTTCGACCCGGGCTACTACGAGCTGCCCAACTACGCCCACAAATACCGCAACTGGAACCGCAGCGGTGACGGCTGGGTAGACATGTACACAGCCATCATGCGCTCCAACGACACCTACTTCTACGACCTGGCGCACAAACTGGGCATCGATCGCCTGCACGACTACATGGCGGAGTTCGGCCTGGGCCAGAAGGTGTCGCTGGACATGTTCGAAGAGGCCGCTGGCCTGATGCCTTCGGCCCAATGGAAACGGGCCACCCGGCGCCAGGCCTGGTTCCCTGGCGAAACACTGATCCTTGGCATCGGCCAGGGCTACATGCAGGTCACCCCGTTGCAGCTGGCCCAGGCCACCAGCCTGCTGGCCAGCAAGGGCGTGTGGCACCGCCCGCACCTGGCCATGACCGTAGGCGGCGATGCACCGGTCGACCCCCACCCGATGCCCGACATCGTGCTGCATGACAAGCACGCCTGGGACCAGGTCAGCCAGGGCATGCAGATGGTCATGCACGACCCGCGGGGAATCGCCCGTGCGGCCGCGGCCGGCGCGCAGTACCGGATTGCCGGCAAAAGCGGCACCGCACAGGTGGTGGCGATCAAGCAGGGTGAACGCTACAACCGTGACAAGACACTGGAACGGCACCGCGACAATGCCCTGTTCGTCGGCTTTGCCCCGGCTGACCACCCCGCCTTGGTGGTGGCGGTGATGATCGAGAACGGCGAAGCCGGTGGCCGGGTGGCGGGGCCTGTGGTGCGTGAAGTGATGGACGCCTACCTGCTGGACGAACAGGGGCACCTGAAGCCCGAGTATGCGGGTGCCGTGCCACCGCGCACTACGCCGCATACCTGATGCTGCGCGGGCCTGCCGGCTGAGCGGGCCCGTGCGTCAAGCCCAGAGCAGCCCCGTGCCCTCAGTGCTGCCCACCGGTACGAGGCATCAGCTCGTAGGGGTGCTTCCACCCTGGCATGGCTTGGATGCGTGCCTTCCATGCCTCGATGTGGGTGAACTCGGCCAACGCCATACCGGTGTCCTCCGGCATGAACACATACCCCGCCAGCGACAGGTCGGCGATGGTCAACCGCCCGCCCACCATGAACGGGGCCTTCGCCAGATGGGCATCGACAATGCGGTACGCGGCGGTGGCACGCTCGCGCAAGAACTGCGTTACGTCAGTTTCGCCCGTGTTCTTCAGGCAGAACAGGAAACGCAGCGCCGCGTAATAGCTGGTGAACTTATGGTTGTCGAACAGCATCCAGCGCCAGATTTCGCGCTTTTCGTCCGCGTCGCGGGGGCCGAATTGCCCGGTCTGCTGCGCAAGGTACTCCAGAATCAGCGCAGACTGGGTCAAGGACTTGCCAGCGTGCTCCAGCACCGGCACCTCACCCTGTTCATTGACCTCATCGCGCCAGGCTTGCTCGCGGGTCTGGCCGTTGAAGAAATCGACGAACACGGGCTGCCAGTTCTGGCCAGTCAATTGCAGCATCAGCGCGGCCTTGTAGGCGTTGCCGGATTCGGCGAAGCAATGCAGCTTGTAGTCAGGCATGGGCGAACCTCGCGGGGGCTGTGATGAGCGAATGGCAGAGCAGACCACGCGCACCGCGAGGCGGTCAATGCCCGGTACCACCTGCGGGCATGCATTCTGCCAACGAACAACGGAACTACTTTCACACTGATGCTTTCTTAACCTCTGAGTGGTTTATTCCTTGGGCTTCACCCTTCTGGAGAACACGACATGCGCCACCTACTCATCGCCCCTGCGCTGCTGCTCCTGCTGCCTGCCGGTGCCGCACTGGCCCGCGTCGATGCGGGCGACGTCGCCACCTCGGCCGGTGTTTCCGCTTCGCTGTATTCCACCTTCAAAGATGACAAACGGATCATTCCTGCCCGCGACGAGCTTTCGGCGTTCGTTGCCAGTGGGGGTGCGATTCGCGGCGCTTATGTCGAAGCCGCACTGGAACAGGCCCGCAAGGACCACCCAGGGCTCCAGGCCGACGACGAAGAGCTGGCCAGGGCCATTCTGTCGCAGGATGACCGCATCGCTGATCGTTGAATCAGACTTGCACCCGGCTCTGCGTGAATCTACCCACGCAGGGGCCGGTGCAGGTTCGGCTCACCCCCAACCATCCATACGCATGGTCGCCCTGGCCAGGCGTTGCTCCTCCTGTTCGATCTCCCGCAAACTGTCGCGAATGCCATTGATGTGCTCGCGCGCCGCGCGCTGGGCCTGTTCCGGCAACTGCTCCATCACCGCGTGATACAGGCGTGCATGCTGGCGATCGATCTGGCGTTTCTGCGCCGGCCGGCAGTACAGGTTGTTGACCGACGCAAACACTGTGTTCAGGGTCAGATCGCTCAGCGATTGCAGGGTATGTACCAGCACGGGGTTGTGCGAGGCCTCGCTGATCGCCCGATGGAACGCATGATCGCGGTGGGCGTGCTCACGGGCATCAATGGCCTCGACGGCCTGATGCGCGGCCAGCATCTCCTCATAGCGGCGGCGGATCAGCAAGCGGTCCACGTCGGTGGCGCGCAACGCTGCCAGCCGGGCAGATTCGGCCTCGAGCAAGGCGCGCACTTCCAGCAAGTCAAACAATGTGCGCGGCTGTGAGCTGAACAGATGCATCAACGGCGTGTAGCCCGCGTGCCCGGTGAGGTCGGCGACAAAGGAGCCGCGGCCGTGCTCGGTGTCGATGATGCCGCGCCCGCGCAGCACCCGCAGCCCCTCACGCAGTGCAGAGCGCGAACACCCCAGCTTCTCGACCAGCCGCCGCTCCGAAGGTAATGCCTCGCCCACCTTGAGCACGCCTTCGACAATCAGCCGCTCGACCCGCCCGGCCACCTGGTCGGCCACCTTCGCCCTGCCCTCGTTCGCCATAGCGCACCCTCCTGCTGGTAGGACCACTTGCACACCCGCCTGCAATCTAGCCAAGCCAGGCCACCAACGGCCAGTACCCAGCGGAAAAACTGGTAGGACCAGTGGCGAGCCCACTCGACCCAGACTAGCACCGCGCGCAGGCTGCAAGCGTGACCGCTTTGCCAACAACAATAAAAACCGTTGCCGGTGAGCCAATGACCATTCTCTACGACGAACGCGTCGATGGTGCGCTGCCCAGCAGTGACCGCGAGGCGCTGTTGCAGGCATTGCAGGCTGCCCTGCCCGACCTGCACGTTTTGCACCGCGAAGAAGACCTCAAGCCCTACGAGTGCGACGGTCTGTCAGCCTACCGCACCGTACCGTTGCTGGTCGTTCTGCCCGAACGCCTGGAACAGGTGCAGGCGCTGCTCAAGCTGTGCCATCAACGCGGCGTACCGGTAGTGGCGCGCGGCGCCGGTACCGGCCTGTCCGGTGGCGCCCTGCCGTTGGCCAAGGGCATTCTGCTGGTCATGGCGCGCTTCAACCGCATCCTGGAGGTCAACCCGCAGGGTCGCTTCGCCCGGGTGCAGCCCGGGGTACGCAACCTGGCCATTTCCCAGGCTGCAGCCCCCCATGGCCTGTACTACGCACCTGACCCCTCTTCGCAAATAGCCTGCTCCATCGGCGGCAACGTGGCTGAAAACGCCGGCGGCGTGCACTGTTTGAAGTACGGCCTGACCGTGCACAACCTGCTCAAGGTCGAAATACTCACCGTCGAGGGTGACCGCCTGACCCTTGGCAGCGATGCCCTCGACTGCCCTGGCTTCGACCTGCTGGCGTTGTTCACCGGCTCCGAAGGCATGCTCGGCATCGTCACCGAAGTGACCGTCAAGCTGCTGCCCAAGCCGCAAGTCGCACGGGTACTGCTGGCGAGCTTCGACAGTGTCGAGGATGCCGGCCGCGCCGTGGCCCAGATCATTGCTGCCGGGATCATCCCCGGCGGCCTGGAGATGATGGACAACCTGGCGATCCGCGCCGCCGAGGACTTCATCCACGCCGGCTACCCGGTGGAGGCGGCGGCCATCCTGCTGTGCGAGCTGGACGGTGTCGAGGCCGATGTGCACGCTGACTGCGAACGGGTCGCGGCCGTGCTGGCGCAAGCCGGCGCCCGCGACGTGCGGCTGGCCTGCGACGAGGCCGAGCGGGTGCGTTTCTGGGCCGGGCGCAAGAATGCCTTCCCGGCCGTGGGGCGCATTTCACCCGACTACTACTGCATGGACGGCACCATCCCACGCCGCGAGCTGCCGCGCGTGCTGAAAGGCATCAGCGACTTGTCCAGCGAATACGGCCTGCGCGTGGCCAATGTGTTCCATGCCGGCGACGGCAACATGCACCCGCTGATCCTGTTCGATGCCAACCTGCCGGGCGAACTGGAGCGCGCCGAGGCCATCGGCGGCAAGATTCTCGAACTGTGCGTGGCCGTGGGCGGCAGCATCACGGGTGAACACGGGGTCGGCCGGGAAAAGATCAACCAGATGTGCGCACAGTTCAACAGCGACGAAATCACCTTGTTCCATGCGGTCAAGGCTGCGTTCGACCCACAAGGCCTGCTCAACCCCGGCAAGAACATCCCCACCTTGCACCGCTGCGCCGAATTCGGCGCGTTGCACGTGCACCACGGGCAACTGCCTTTTCCCGAGCTGGAGCGTTTCTGATGAGCATGGACCACGACGACAGCCAGGCCCTGCTCGAACAGGTAAACCAGGCGCTGAACCAAGGGACGGCACTGCGCATTCAGGGTAGCGGCAGCAAGGCCATGCTCGGCAACCCGGTGGTGGCTGAGGTGCTGGACACTCGCCGCCACCGGGGCATCGTCAGCTATGACCCGACCGAACTGGTGCTGACCGCCCGCGCTGGCACGCCGCTGCGCGAAATCGAGGCGGCGCTGCACCAGGCCGGCCAGATGCTACCGTGCGAACCGCCCCACCTGGGGCCTGATGCGACGTTGGGCGGCATGGTCGCGGCCGGGTTGTCCGGCCCCAGGCGGCCCTGGGCGGGGTCGGTGCGCGATTACGTGCTGGGTACACGCGTGATTACCGGCCACGGCAAGCTGCTGCGCTTTGGCGGCGAGGTCATGAAGAATGTCGCTGGCTACGATGTGTCGCGCCTGATGGCGGGCAGCTTCGGTTGCCTGGGCTTATTGACCGAGGTTTCGCTGAAGGTGCTGCCACGCCCGCGCCAGTGCCTCAGCCTGCGGCTGCCGATGGGCCGCCACGAGGCGTTGGCCGAACTGGCCGAATGGGGCCAGCAGCCGCTGCCGATCAGTGCCGCCTGCCACCACGGCGATGCCCTGTACCTGCGCCTGGAAGGCGGCGAGGGTTCGGTGCAATCGGCGCGCCTGCGGCTGGGCGGTGAGGCGCTGGACAGCCGGTTCTGGAACGACCTGCGCGAACAGCGCATGGCCTTTTTCAACGGCCCCGCCCCGCTGTGGCGGCTGTCCGTACCCACTGCCTGCGGCGAGCTGGCATTGCCCGGCGAGCAATTGATCGACTGGGGCGGTGCCCAGCGCTGGCTCAAGTCTGACGCAGAGGCGCACAACATTCGCGAGGCGGTTGCCAGGGTGGGCGGCCACGCGACCGCCTACACCCCCGGTGCGGCCAGCAGCCCGCCACTGCCCGCTGCGCTGATGCGCTACCACCAGGCGCTCAAGCAACAGCTCGACCCCCAGGGGGTATTCAACCCCGGCCGCCTGTACCCGGACCTGTGAGGCCAGACCATGCAAACCAACCTCAGCGAAAGCGCCCGCCGCCTGCCCCGCGCCGACGAAGCCGAAAGCATCCTGCGCGCCTGTGTGCACTGTGGTTTCTGCACCGCCACCTGCCCCACCTACCAGTTGCTGGGTGACGAACTGGATGGCCCGCGCGGCCGCATTTACCTGATCAAGCAGATGCTCGAAGGCGAGCCGGTCAGCGCCAGCACCCAACTGCACCTGGACCGTTGCCTGAGCTGCCGTAACTGCGAGTCCACCTGCCCGTCCGGGGTGCGCTACCACGACCTGCTGGACATTGGCCGCACCGTGGCCGAGCAGCAGGTGCCGCGACCACTCGGCCAGCGCCTGCTGCGCCAGGGCCTGCGCGCGGTGGTCCCGCGCCCGGCACTGTTCAAGGCGCTGACCCGCAGCGGCCAGGCCCTCCGAGCGCTGCTACCGGCCACGCTCAAGGGCAAGCTGCCGGCATCGGTGACACCGCCCGGCGAGCGCCCGGCGCCGCGCCATGCACGCCGGTTACTGATGCTCGAAGGCTGCGTGCAGGCGGCGTTCTCGCCCAATACCAACGCCGCTGCCACGCGCCTGCTCGACCGGCTGGGGATCAGTGTGCAGCCGATCCGCCAGGCCGGCTGCTGTGGCGCCGTGGACTACCACCTCAAGCCCAGGCGCAGGGCCTGCAGCGTGCAAGGCGCAACATCGACGCCTGGTGGCCCGCCATCGAGGCGGGTGCCGAAGCCATCGTGCAAACGGCCAGTGGCTGCGGCGCGTTCGTGCGCGACTACGGCCACCTGCTGGCACAAGACCGCCAGTACGCAGCCAAGGCGGCGCGCGTCAGCGCGCTGGCCCGCGACCTGGTGGAGGTGCTGGCTGCCGAGCCCGTCGAGCAGTTAGGCCTGTGCGCTGAACAGCGCCTGGCCTTTCACTGCCCATGCACCCTGCAACATGCCCTGAAACTGGGCGGGGCGGTGGAGGCATTGCTGACCCGCCTGGGCTTCACCCTGACCGCCGTGCCCGATGGCCACCTGTGTTGCGGGTCGGCGGGCACCTATTCGCTGACCCAGCCGGACCTGGCCCTGCAACTGCGCGACAACCGCCTGAACGCGCTGGAAAGCGGCAAGCCGCACATCATCGCCACGGCCAACATCGGCTGCCAGACCCACCTCGCCGGCGCAGGGCGCACCCCCGTCAGGCACTGGGTGGAAATCGTCGAAGCCGCCTTGCGGCCGGAGAACGCCCATGCATAGCAAACCCGTGATCGGCCTGGCCGAGGTTACCCGTGTACTTGAGGCTGCGCGCCAGCATGCCTTGGCCGAACAGTGGCCTGTGACCATCGTGGTGGTCGACGACGGCGGGCACCCTCTGGCCCTGCAGCGTCTGGATGGCTGTGCGCCAGCCAGTGCCTACATTGCCATGGAAAAGGCCCGCACCTCGGCGCTGGGGCGCAAGGAAACCCGGGACTACGAAGACATGGTCAATCGCGGGCGTACCGCGTTCGTCACCGCACCGCTGCTGACCTGCCTGGAGGGCGGTGTACCGCTGCAGGTGCAGGGCCAGGTGGTGGGTGCCATTGGCGTATCGGGGGTCAAGCCCGACCAGGACGCTCAAGTGGCCAAGGCGGGCGCAGCAGCGTTGTGAAGGCTGCACAGAGGGTTGCCACTCGGGCAGACTCAGAATTCCCCTACAAAATGTTCGGACGCGTCTTACTTGCCGCCTCAGCGTTGAGAAAACAAGATCGGCGCAGCATGACCAGCCAGGGGAAACGCCGCATGCACCCGTACGCACGCTCCATTGCCAAACTGCGCAGCAGCCTGCGCGAAATGCTCGCCCATGACATCAGCAACCCTGATGACGACCCTCACCTGTCGGGTGTGATGTTCTTCTGCGCTACAGACGAACAGACCCGTTTGCTGATCGAGCGCATCGAGCTGCTGGCCAGCGAGGTGCTTTTCGACCCGAACGGGCGCGCCATTGCCGAGCACATGCGCGCGGCGGCAATCGACGGCGTATGCATCAAACGCAACCGCAAGGCAGCCACAGACGAAACCCAGATACGCATTGCGCTGGCGGGCAAAGGCTACATCACCATCAGCACCGCCCGGCTCTGACAGCCGTAGCGCAAGGCTCGCGGCCCGGCGCACACGGCGCAGCCAATCCGCTATCCTGTGGGCACCCCCGCTCCGGACCGTTCCATGGAACTGCACATTCGCCTGGATGGCCGCAAAGGCCTCACCGACCAGCTTTACCAGCAACTGCGCGCTGGCATCGACAGTGGCCACCTGGCAGCTGGCACCCAGCTGCCACCCACCCGTCTGCTGGCCGAACAACTGGGTGTGTCGCGCAAGACGGTAGCCGAAGCCTACTCACGCCTGACCTACGACAACCTGCTCAGCGGTGTGGTGGGCCGTGGTACATTCGTCACGCCGCGCCAGCCGCTGCGCAGCAGCGGACCTGGCGCCATCACCCTGGCCGCCAGTGCATCGCTCGAACGCTGGCAAGCGCGCGCCACGGTGCTCAGCCAACGCCAGGCGCAGGCGCCTTCACGCTACGATTTCATCGGCGGCGTATCGAGCAAGGCCCAATTCCCCTTCGACCAGTGGCGCAGTTGCCTGAACTACGCCCTGCGGCGCAGCCAGCGCCACCCCGAACGGCACTTTACGGCCCAGGGTTTGCCTGAACTACGCCAGGCCATCGCCCACCACATCGCCTACACCCGTGGCGTGCACTGCAGCGCAGCCGACCTGCTCGTGTGCAACGGCGCCCAGCAGGCCCTGGACCTGATCGCCCGCGTGCTGGTCGAGCCAGGTTGCCAGGTGGCCATGGAAGACCCCGGTTACCCACCGGCACGGCAGCTGTTCCTGGCCCTGGGCGCGCATCTGCAGTCGGTACCGGTCGACGACCAAGGCCTGTGCGTCGAGCACATCGCCGACGGCACCCGGCTGATCTACGTCACGCCATCGCACCAGTTCCCGCTGGGCATGCCGATGAGCGAGGCGCGCCGGCACGCGCTGCTGGCGCGGGCTGCGCAGCTGGGGGCGCTGATCATCGAAGACGACTACGACTGTGAATTCCGCTACCAGGGGCCCGCTGCGGATGCCTTGCAGCGCCTGGACCGACAGGGGCTGGTGGCCTACGTGGGCACGTTTTCCAAGACCCTTTTGCCTGAGCTGCGCCTGGGCTACGCCGTGCTGCCGCCTGCCGTACTGCAGGCGGCCTGCGTGGCCAAGCACCTCAGTGACTGGCACAGCCCGAGCTTGCTGCAGTGGGCCTTGGCGCGTTTCCTTGCCGAGGGCCACCTGCACAAGCACATTCGCCGTTGCCATGAGGTGTACAGCGCGCGCCGCGAACGCATTCTGGCGCGCCTGCAGGGCGACCTGGCCCCTTGGTTCAGCGCGGTTCCGGCCAGCGCCGGCTTTCATCTGAGCGCGCTGGCCAGACCAGGGGTCGACGTGGAATTGCTGGCCAACCTGGCGCGCAAGGTCGAGGTCGGCCTGTACCCACTGGCGCCATTCTTCAGCGAAGCGCCTGTGCGGCAGGGCTTGCTGATGGGTTTCGGTGCCATTGAACTGCTGGATATCGACCCCGCACTGGATCGCGTGCGCGACACCCTGCAGCACCTCAACTGACCGGTGCCGCCTTGCCGGTTGCCGGGCGGGCGATGGCGGCCGAGTAACCGCGCGGGTTGAAAAACGCGGTGACCCACAGCATGGCCAGCACGGTGACCGTCAACAGTGTCCACGACGCCTGGAAGTCACCACTGACATCCCGCAGCCAACCGGTGATGTAGGGCACGATCCCGGTAATGATGAAGCCGATGCCCTGCACAAATGCCGCCAGGCTGCCCGCCTCGGCTGGCGTTTGCAAATGCTCCAGGGTCAGCGTAAGGCACTGGCTGAAGCATGCGCCCAGGCCGAAACCGATCAGCGCCACCCACAGCCCCGGGGCCACGGTGGGGGCCAGTAACAGGCCGAGAAAGCCGACCAGCTGGATTGCCAGCGCCAGCCACAAACCGGGGCGCCGGTCAGCATAGCGCCGCAGCAACAGCGGCAAACCGAGCGCGCCGGCCACCTGGAAAATGGTCATCAGGCCCACCAGGTCGGCGCCACCCTGGGCGCTGCCGCCGTGCTCGGTGTGGTAGGCCGGCAACCACGCCACCATGCTGGTGTAACCGCCATTGATCAAGCCGAAGTACAGGGCCAGCAACCAGGCCCGGCGCGTGCCGAACCAGTGCCCACCGGATGCCCCTGCCAGCTTCGCTGTGCCATGGCGTGGCCGCAGCACGGCCCAGGCCAGCAACGCCAGCACGGCCGGCACCGCCCACAGGCCCAGGCCGGCCTGCCAGTGGCCGAAGTGCGCACTGATGTGCGGGCCCAGCACTGCCGCCAGGCCACCGCCACTCATCAGCGCCGCCGAATACAGGCCCATGGCCGCCGCCAGGCGGCGGGGGAACCAGCGGTTCACCAGCCCCGGCATCATGCCCTGTACCACCGCTACGCCCAGGCCAGCGACCACCGCACTGGCGATCAATGCCCAGGCACTGTCCAGTTGCAGGCGCCACAGGCAAGCCATGGCAATCGCCGCCAGGCCGCCCAGCATACCGCCGTGCTCGCTGAGCCAGCGCCGCAGCCACGGCTGCAGCAACGGCACCAGGCCCATGCAGAGCACCGGCAAAGCGGTCAGCAGGGCGGCCTGCTGGTAGCCCAGCCCGGTAGTGGCGCGCATGGGCTCGAGCAAGGGGCCGATACTGGTCAGGATGGGCCGCAGGTTCAGGGCCAACAAAATCACCAGCAACAGGTTCAGCGCAGGTCTCATGGTCGTTCGTTTCTCTTCGTGCAAGATCAACCATTATCCCGGCTTGGCTGGCTGCGCAGAAATGAAGAGATTGGATGCCTGTCAGTGGCCAGCTGAATGGACATTGGCCTCCTGCGCAAGCGTGCAATTGGCTATCGGGGTGGCCAATCAACGGCGCTACAGTAGCGCCATCACCCCCCACATCCGCATTGGAGACAGCCATGCACAACCGTATCGAATGGGCCAAGCACGCGCCCGAAGCCTACAAAGCCATGGTCGGCCTGGAACAGGCGCTGGCCAGGTGCGGCCTGGAAAACTCGCTGCTGGAACTGGTGCGCCTGCGCGCCTCGCAGATCAACGGCTGCGCCTATTGCGTCAACCTGCATGCCAACGATGCGCGCAAGGCCGGTGAGACCGAGGCACGCCTGCAAACACTGTGCGTGTGGCAGGAAACGGCGTACTTCACCCCGCGTGAACGGGCAGCACTGGCCTGGCTCGAGAGCCTTACCCGCCTGCCTGAACGGGGTGCGCCGCAGGGCGAATACGAAGCCCTGCTGCAGCACTTCGAGCCGGCCGAAGTGGTCAACCTGACCTTGGCCATCGCCACCATCAATGCCTGGAACCGCTTCGGGGTGGGCTTCGCCATGGTGCCGGCGGGCTGAGTGTTGGCGCGGTGGCACCCGCGCAAGGGTCTGCACTGGCCAAGATCAGCGCCCGGCCAACCGCGCGCGGTAGCTACCGGGGCTCTGCCCGGTCCATTTCTTGAACGCCCGGTGGAACGCGCTGGGCTCCTGAAAGCCGGCCTGCTCGGCGATCTCGGCAATGCTCAGCACGCCTTCGCGCAAGCGCTCGAAAGCCATCGCCCGGCGTACCTCGTCCTTGATCTGCTGGTAGGAGCGCCCCTCGCGCTCCAACTGCCGGCGGAAGGTGCTGGCACTGATACCCTGCTGCTGTGCCAGCGATGCCAACGTGGGCCACTGCCCATAGCCACGCGCCCGTAAATGCCGGTACACCTCGGCCACCAGGCCGTTCTGGTTGCGAAAGCGAATGACCAGCCCCTGCGGCGCGCTGCGCAGGAAGGTTTTCAGCGCCGCCACGTCCTGGACCACCGGCCGGCGCAGGCAGGCACTGTCGAACTCCACCTCGGTACGCCCGCTGCCCAGGCGCAGGTCCGGCCCCCACAACAGCAGGTCATCCTCCTGGGCTGGGCGTGCCACTGCCAGTTCGGTCCGGTCAATCGCCACCCTGCGCCCGCCCAGCCAACACAGCAGGCCGACCATCAGCACCAGGTAGGTTTCCTCGGCGTATACCCGGGTCAACGGGTCGGCGATGCTCGACTGCACGCTGATCAGCGCCCGGCTACCGCGCACGGTCAGGCTGCCGCGCAGATCGTGCAGGAACAGGCCAAAGCCTGCCAGGCACTGGCGTAGAGCCTTTTCCAGGTTGGGTTCCAGGATCAGGCCCCGACAGATCAGGGCGAAACTGCCCAACGGCATGCCATGGCTGTCGAGGCGGAAGAACTCATCGTCCAGGCGCCGGATCATTGCCAGCCACAGCTCGGCGAAGGCCCGGGCCGGCACCCGCGCCTGCGGCTGGTCGAGCAGGTGCGGGTCGATGCCCACCGCACGCAAATGCGCGTCACGCTCGGCGGGGCAATCGCGCAGGGCATGCAGCATGGCGTTGAGGAAGTACACGGCGACCGAATCGCTATCGCGCATGGCGGTGTTCGCTGTCTATGCTGAGTGGCAAAAAGTGCCAGGTTGTTTGAACAGTTCCGGCATAGGCTGCAACAGAGCCTTTGCCTAGACTCGGACCCACTTCGGGACCTCGCCGGCCATTCTCGCAGAGCCTGGCCCAGTCCCGCCATGCCTATGCAATCGGAGCCTCTATGAGCAGCGCAGAAATCTACGTCGTCAGTGCCGTCCGTTCAGCCATCGGTGGCTTCGGCGGCTCCCTCAAGGACCTGCCGCTGGCCGACCTGGCCAGCGCCATCACCCGCGCCGCCATTGAGCGCTCGGGGCTGGCCGCCGAACAGATCGGCCACGTGGTAATGGGCACGGTGATCCCTACCGAACCCCGTGATGCCTACCTGGCGCGGGTTGCGGCCATGAACGCTGGCATCCCCAAGGAAACTCCGGCGTTCAATGTCAACCGCCTGTGTGGCTCGGGCCTGCAGGCCATTGTTTCGGCGGCTCAAGGTCTGCTGCTGGGCGACACCGATGTGGCCATTGCCGCTGGCGCCGAGTCCATGAGCCGCGGTCCTTACCTGCTGCCACAGGCACGCTGGGGCGCGCGCATGGGTGACCTGCAAGGCATCGACTACACCGTCGGGGTACTGCACGACCCCTTCCAGCACTTCCACATGGGCATCACCGCCGAGAACGTCTCGGCCAGCCAGGGCATTACCCGCGAAATGCAGGACGAGCTGGCCCTGACCAGCCAGCGCCGGGCCGCTCGCGCCATTGCCGAGGGCCGCTTCACCAGCCAGATCGTGCCGCTGGAACTCAAAACCCGCAAAGGCAGCGTGCAGTTCAGTGTCGATGAACATGTGCGCGGTGAGGTCACCGCCGAGCAACTGGCCGGCATGAAGCCGGTGTTCAAGAAAGACGGCACCGTGACTGCCGGTAACGCCAGTGGCATCAACGACGGCGCCGCTGGCCTGGTGCTGGCCAGCGGTGACGCGGTGCGGCGCCTGGGCCTCAAGCCACTGGCCCGGCTGGTGGGCTACGCACATGCCGGGGTGGAACCCGAGTTGATGGGCCTGGGGCCGATCCCCGCCACCCGCAAGGTGCTGGAGAAGACCGGCCTGAAGGTGCAGGACCTGGATGTGATCGAGTCCAACGAAGCCTTCGCCGCCCAGGCTTGCGCGGTGGCCCGCGAACTGGGCTTCGACCCGGAAAAGGTCAACCCCAACGGTTCGGGCATTTCCCTGGGCCACCCGGTGGGTGCCACCGGCGCGATCATCGCCACCAAGGCCATCCATGAATTGCAGCGCATTCAAGGGCGCTACGCCCTGGCCACCATGTGCATTGGTGGCGGCCAAGGCATCGCCGTGGTCTTCGAGCGGGTTTGAGGAAACTGAAAGATGAACATTGAACAGATCGCCGTGATCGGCGCCGGCACCATGGGCAACGGCATCGCCCAAGTGTGTGCGGTGGCAGGCTACCAGGTGCTGCTGGTGGACGTGGCCGACGCCGCCCTGGAGCGCGGGGTGGCAACGCTGGGCAAGAACCTCGAGCGCCAGGTCAGCAAAGGGACCCTCGCCGCCGAGCAGGCAGCGGCAGCCAAAACCCGGATCCGCACCAGCACCGACTACGGCCAGCTGGCCACGATGCAGATGGTGATCGAAGCGGCCACCGAGAACCTGCAGCTCAAGCAACGCATCCTGCAGCAGGTGGCAGGCAACGTCGCCGCCGATTGCCTGATCGCGACCAATACCTCGTCGCTGTCGGTGACCCAGTTGGCCGCCAGCATCGACCACCCCGAGCGCTTCATTGGCGTGCACTTTTTCAACCCGGTGCCGATGATGGCGCTGGTCGAGATCATTCGTGGCCTGCAGACCAGCGAAAGTACCTACGCCCAGGCATTGCTGGTGACAGAGAAGCTGGGCAAGACCCCGATCGCTGCTGGCAACCGGCCGGGCTTCGTGGTCAATCGCATCCTGGTGCCGATGATCAACGAAGCGATATTCGTACGCCAGGAAGGCCTGGCCAGCGCCGAGGACATCGATACCGGCATGCGCCTTGGCTGCAACCAGCCGATCGGCCCACTGGCACTGGCCGACCTGATCGGCCTGGACACCTTGCTGGCGATCATGGAGGCCTTCCATGAGGGCTTCAACGACAGCAAGTACCGCCCTGCCCCGCTGCTCAAGGAAATGGTGGCGGCCGGCTGGCTGGGGCGCAAGAGCGGCCGCGGCTTCTTCACCTACTGAGGCCCAGGCGCCATGCCCCCGATCAATGCCGCGATGCGTTGTGCCAATTTCGAAGAGCGACGTGAACAGGCCATGGCGCTGTTTGCCGAAAAAGGCTTTGGCCAGGTCAGCATGCGCGAATTGGCCGCGCATGTCGGGCTGACGGCCGGCTCGCTGTACCACCACTTTCCCAGCAAGCAGGACCTGTTGTTCGACTTGATCGAGGAACTGTACGAGGAGTTGCAGGCCCTGCTGGACCAGGGGCGGCGGGCCATGGCCCGCGGCGCTTCAGCCTTGAATTGCCTGATCGCGGCGCATTGGCAGTTGCATGCCGAACGGCCGCTGCAGTTTCGTTTGGCTGAGCGTGATTTCTGTTGCCTGAGCGAGGCCCAGCAGGCACGCCTGACGCAGTTGCGCGGGCGTTATGAGGCCGGGCTGTTGCGGCTGATCGCACCGCAGGCGAAGCTGCAGGGGCCAGCCTTGGTGGCCACGGCGCAGGTGGTTGCAACGCTGCTGAACCGATTGCCCGGCGCGCTGCAGGCATTGCCTGAAGCGCAAGCGCTGGTATTGATGGAGAGCATGTTGCTGGGTGGGCTGGAGCGGACCTTGCGTTGATCAGCACCGGCCCGTCAGCGCGCGCCGGTGACAGGGCCTTGACGGGTATCAGCGCAGCAGTGCCTGAATCTGCTCGTGCAAGGTGTCCAGGTCGAACGGCTTGGCCAAGATCGGTGCCTTGCGGGTGATCGGGCTTCCGGACTCGAGGATCTCGGCGGGGTAGCCGCTGATGAAGATCACTTTCAGGTCGGGCCGCAACTTCACCGCTGGCTCGGCGATTTCTACCCCGGAGATCCCGCCCGGCAGGCGGAAGTCGGTCACCATCAGGTCCAGGTGCGGCTTGCTGGCCAGGATGGCGAACGCCTGTTCACCGTCCTCGGCGACCAGCACGTGGTAGCCCTCGCCCGCCAGGTAGTCCCGCAGAATCATGCGTATCGCTGGTTCGTCCTCGACCACCAGCACTACGTCTTGTGCATCTTCACTCATGTTAACGCCTTGAAAATTCTTCCAGTTGGCCATCAGACCCCAGGCTTATGCAGAGGTTGCCCACGCCTGGTCGTTTAGTTGTTCCACTGCAGCCAGGGGCAGTTGCAGGGTGAAGGTCGCACCTTTGCCCACCTCGCTTTGCACCACAATCCGCCCGCCATGCGCTTGCACGATCTGGTCGGAAATATATAGGCCCAAGCCCAGGCCACCCGTAGCTTGCTGAGTTGCGACGCGCTCGAACTGCTGAAAGATACGTTGCTGGTTAGCCATGTCGATACCAATGCCTTGGTCCTGCACCTGCACGCACGCCAGGCCGTCCTGCTCGTACAGCCTTACCTGCACCGGTTTGCGTTCACCATAACGCAAGGCATTGGACAACAGGTTGGCCAGTACTTGTTCAATCCGAAATTCGTCCCACTCACCCTGCAGTGGCTGGCAATGCTGCAACTCGATGAACGTATCCAGTGCCGTGGCCTGGGCGGTGAAATTTTCCACCAACCGCTGCACCAGCTCGCTCAGGTCGAACGCTTTGGGCCGCAGCGACAGCTTGCCTGTACGAATGCGCGAAACATCGAGCATGTCTTCGATCAGGCGGATCAGGCTGTTGATCTGGCGCTCGTCGCGCTCGACCATGGCCTGCAGCTTGTCGGCGCTGAACGCCGCCAGGTTGCCCCGCGCCAGGTGCAGCTTGCGCAGTTGGGTTTCCAGGATCAGCCCGTTGAGCGGGGTACGCACCTCGTGGGACACGATCGACATGAAGTCGTCGCGCATGCGCACCGCATGCTCCAGCTCACCGCGCGCCGCCTGCAGCTGGCCCAGCAGCACTTCCTGCTCCTGGCGGCTGCGCTCCAGCGCCTGCAACTGGCGGTCAAGCACCTTGCGCTGGCGGTAAAGGTCGACGAACACCGACACCTTGCTCTTCACCGCAGCGGTATCCAGCGGTTTGTGCAGGAAGTCCACGGCGCCACTTTCGTAGCCCTTGAAGGCGTAGTTCATTTCACGCCCGGCTGCGGTCACGAAAACGATGGGGATGTGGCGGGTTTTTTCCGTACCGCGCATCAGTTCGGCCAGTTCGAAGCCGTTCATGCCCGGCATCTGCACATCGAGAATGGCCAGCGCGAACTCGTGTTCGAGCAACAGCGACAAGGCGGCTTCGGCAGACTGGGCCTGGTGCACCTCACGGTCCTCGCCCTGTATCAGGGCATCGAGGGCCAACAGGTTCTCTGGCAGGTCGTCGACGATCAGCAGTTTGGCGATAGTGTTGCTTAGCATGCGCTGGGTTCCAGGGCGGCGAGCAACTGCTCGATCCCACTCAAGGTAAGAATATGGTCGGGCTGATGGAGGGCCAGGGCGGCCTCGGGCATCAGCGCCACCTGTGCGTCGCGAGGGTCCTGGACGATGGTCCGGCCGCCGCTGTTCTTGATGTAAGCCAACCCCTGGGCACCGTCTTCATTGGCACCGGTGAGCAGCACGCCAAGCAGGCCGGCACCGTAGGCATCGGCCGCGGAAATGAACAGGTAGTCGATGGCCGGCCGGGAAAAATGCACCGGTGGTTCCTGGCTCAACGACAGGGTGAAGTCGCGTTCTACCGATAAATGATAGCCCGGCCCGGCCACGTAGATCTGGCCAGGGCGCAGCGGTTGCTTGTCACGTGCCTCACACACGGGACGAAGCAGGCGGCGTTGCAGCACCTCGGCCAGTTGGCTGTGGCGGTCATCCGGCAGGTGCAACACACAGACTACCGGAATGGCGAACCCCGAAGGCAACCCGCCCAGCACGGTGAACAGCGCGGACACCCCGCCAGCCGAGGCGCCGATCACCACCGCTTGTACGCCTTTCATGATTTGCGATAGATCCGTTCAGGCTTGACCAGCGGCTCGAAACCGTCGCTGTAAGCGGAAAAGTCGACCGACTCCTTACTGCCCAGCACCAGAAAACCGCGATGGCACAGCGATTCATGGAACAGGCCCAGGGCGCGGTCCTGCAGCTCCTTGTTGAAATAGATCAGCACATTGCGGCAAGACACCAACTGCGTCTCGGAGAACACGCTGTCGGTGGCCAGGCTATGGTCGGCGAAGGTCACGTTTTCACGCAGGGTGCTGTCCATGATCGCGTTGCCATAGGCTGCCGTGTAGTACTCGGCGAAATCCCGGCGGCCACCGGCGATGCGGTAGTTCTCGGCGTAGTCAAGCATGTTCTGCATCGAGTAGATGCCCTGCTTGGCTTTGTCCAGCGAGTGCGGGTTGATGTCGGTGGCGTAGATGATGGTGCGCTCGAGCAGGCCTTCTTCGCGCAGCAGGATGGCCATCGAATACACCTCCTCGCCCGTGCTGCAGCCGGCGATCCACACTTTGATCGATGGCCAGGTGCGCAACAGCGGCACCACCTCGGTGCGCAGCGCCAGGAAATGGCCCGGGTCGCGGAACATCGCGCTGACCGGAATCGTCAGGTACTGCAGCAACTGCATGAACATGCCAGGGTCGTGCAGCACGCGCTCCTGCAAGGCCGATACCGTCTGGCAACCGAACTGGCGCAGCGCATGCAGGATCCGGCGCTTGATCGAAGCGCCGGAATAATTGCGGAAATCATAGCTGTACTTGAGGTAGATGGCCTCGATCAGCAAGCGGATCTCGATATCGGTGTTACGTTCGCTAGTCAAATTCGCTCCAGTTGCGGCAGCCATACGCGGATCAGCGAGAACAGGCGGTCCAGGTCGATCGGTTTGGCCAGGTAATCGTTGGCGCCGGCCTGCAGGCAACGGTGCTGGTCATCTTTCATGGCCTTGGCAGTCACCGCAATGATCGGCAGCTTGCGCCAGCGCGGTTGCTGGCGGATCAGCCGGGTGGCTTCGAAGCCGTCCATTTCCGGCATCATCACATCCATCAGCACCAGGTCGATGTCGTCATGCTGCTCCAGGCGCTCGATGGCCTCGCGGCCGTTACGGCCGATTTCGACGATCGCGCCCTTGTGCTCCAGTGCACTGGTCAGGGCGAAGATATTACGCACATCGTCATCTACCAGCAGCACCTTGCGCCCCTCGAACACTTTGTCGCGGCTGCGCGCCGTCTTCAGCATACGCTGGCGTTCGTTGGACAACTGCGATTCGACCTTGTGCAGGAACAGCGTCACTTCGTCGAGCAGCCGCTCGGGTGAGCGGGCGCCCTTGATGATGATCGAGCGCGAGTACTTGAGCAGGTCGGTTTCTTCTTCGCGGGTCAGGTTGCGGCCGGTATACACGATCACCGGCGGGAAGGCGCGGATATCTTCGGCAGTCATGCGCTTGAGTAGTTCGTTACCGAGCATGTCTGGCAGCTTGAGGTCGATGATCATGCAGTCGTAGATGTTTTCCCGCAGCAGTGCCAAGGCCTCCTGCGCCATGCCTACGGCGGTGATCTCGACGTCGTCGTCACCGATCAGGCGGGCGATGCTTTCGCGCTGCAGGTCGTCATCTTCCACCAGCAGAATGTGCTTGAGCTTCTGCGTCAGCTTGGCCTCCAGGCGCGCGAAAACTTCCTTGAGCTCTTCGCGGCTGGTGGGTTTGACGGCGTAGCCCACTGCCCCCATGTGCATGGCGGCCTCGACACGGTCCTCGACGGAAATGATATGCACCGGAATGTGCCGGGTATCGGCCTGTTCTTTCAGGCGTTGCAGCACGGTCAGGCCGGAATGGTCAGGCAGGCGCATGTCCAGCAGGATCGCATCGGGTATGAACCGGGCGGCCAGCTCGAAACCTTCGTCGGCCGCATGCGCCACCAGGCAGCTGTAACCCAGCTCGTGGGCCAGGTCGAAGAGAATGCGGGCGAAGTTCGGCTCGTCTTCGATCACCAGGATGCAGCGGTTACTGAAAGGCGCCCGGTCACGGTCGTCGGTGAAGGCCAGTTGCGGCAGCTTCGGCGCCTGGGCAGTGGCGAGTTGCGGTACTGGCGGCAGGGTATCGACAGCCGGGCGCAGGCTAAGGGGCTCGACCTCCTGCTCCAGGTTCTCGTAGCGTTCGGGTAATACCAGGCTGAACACACTGCCCTGCCCGGGGCTGCTCTCGACACTGATCTGCCCGCCAAGCAGATGGGCAAGGTCGCGAGAAATCGACAGCCCCAGCCCAGTCCCGCCATACCGGCGGTTGCTGGTGCCATCGACCTGGTGGAACGCACCGAAGATTGCCTGCTGCTGGTCGGCAGCAATGCCGATGCCGCTATCGCGCACGGAAAACACGATGCCGCTGTCTGGCTGGTAGCCGATGTTCAGGCTGACCTGGCCGCGCTCGGTGAACTTGATGGCGTTGGACAGCAGGTTCTTGAGGATCTGCTCCAGTCGCTGGCGGTCGGTGAACAGGGTGGCAGGCACCTGAGCCTGGGCGGTGACCTCGAAGGCCAGTCCCTTTTGCCCGGCCAACGGCTCGAACATGTCGCGCAGGCCTTCGACCAGGCGGTCCAGGTGGGTGGTTTCAGGTCGCACTTCAAGCTTGCCGGCCTCGACCTTGGCGATGTCGAGGATATCGTTGATCAGGTTGAGCAGGTCGTTGCCGGCCGAGTAGATCGACTCGGCGAACTTGACCTGCTCACCGCTGAGGTTGCCTTCAACGTTCTCGGCCAGCAGCTTGGCCAGAATCAGCGAACTGTTCAGCGGCGTGCGCAATTCGTGGGACATGTTGGCGAGGAACTCGGACTTGTACTTGCTCGAACGCAGCAGCTCATCGGCGCGCGCCTGCAGCTCTTCCTGGGCCTGGGTCAGCTCCTCGTTCTTGCGGTCCAGCGCTTCGGTGCGGTCGGACAACTGCTCGTTGGTCTGCTCCAGTTCCGCTTGCTGGGTTTCCAGGTGGGCCTGGGACTCCTTGAGCACGCGGGACTGCTCCTCCAGCTCTTCGTTGGCCGTTTTCAGCTCTTCCTGCTGCACCTGCAATTCTTCGTTCAATTGCTGGGTTTCGGCCAGGACTTCCTGCAAGCGCTGGCGGTAACGGGCGCTTTCGATGGACATACCCAGGTTGCCCTCCACGCGCTGCAACAGTTCGTCGTCACGCGCCTGCAGCGGCCGCAGGAAGCCCAGTTCGAGCACGCCGTTGATCTGCCCGCCGTCGCTGGCCGGCATCAGCAGTGCACTGCGCGGCAAGCCCTTGCCCAGGCCGGAGCTGAGCTGGAAGTAGTCTTGCGGCAGTTCGTCCAGGCGCAGCAGCCGCCCTTCACGCACGGCCTGGGCCAGCAGACCCTCACCATCACCCAGCACCTGCTCGCGCGCCTGCTCTTCGGCATCCAGCCCATAGCAGGCAACGCGTACCAGGCGGCCATGCTCGTCGCGCACGTACAACGCCCCGACCACACTGCCCAGGTAAGAGGCAAAGAACCGCAGAATGTTGTCGCCGAGCATGTTCAGGGTCAGCTGCCCAAGCACTTGTTGAGCCAGCTGGGTCTGGCCGTTGCGCAGCCAGGCCTGGTGCTCCAGGCGCTCGGCAGAACGTTGCTGGGCCTTGAGGTTGTCGTCGTAACTGCTGGACAACGCCAACAGATCGCGGCGCCCCAGGTACGCCAGCAAGGCGCTGAGGCCAACGATCAGCAGCACGAACGCCGAAATGGAGGTTACGGTGACGGTGCTGACCTTCTCGTTGCGTGCCATGCGCAACTGCTGCTCGGTGGCAATGAGGTCGGCGAATTCCTTGCGAATCTCGTCTGTCAGGCGCTTGCCGCGGCCGTTACCGATCAGCTCCCGGTAGGGGCCGTCATTGCGGCGCAGGGTGATCATGCCGCTGCCGAAGTCATTCCAGGCTTGCTGCAAGGCGATCAGCCGGTCGATACGGTCAACTTGCTGCGGGTTGTCCTCGACCATGCCTTTCAGGCCCTGCAAGCTGCTGAGAATGCGCGGCTTGGCCACCTCATAGGGGTCGAGGAAGCGCTCGTCACCCGTCAGCAGAAAGCCGCGCATGCCGGTTTCCATGTCGATCGACAGCTTCACCGCTTCGTTGGCATTGCCAATGACCCGGTCGGTGTGCTCGACCCATTGCATGGCCGAAAGCAGGTAGTTGATCACCGCGACGAAGGCCACGGCACCCAGCAGGCCCACACCCAGAGGAAGGCCGATGTTGCGGCTCAACAACTTGCGGAAGCTGCGCTGGTCCATCGAGGCTGCTTGAATCATGAGAAAACGCCCGAGCAAGAAAATCCATGGAAAAGAGTGGCGGAACAATCGTTATGGTTATGTGCCGCTGCGCCGTGCCGACAAGCGAAGTCTAACCAGCTTTGACGGCTCTGGCAGGGCATTTAGCCAGTATTTGAAAGTGCTGTGTGCCAATCGTTCCATCTGATTGCAAGTATCGGTATCCTCGGGAACTTCTGCTGTCGCCTTGTGCACAGATCATAGACATTCAATTGCACAGGACCCGAACCATGCACCTTTTGGTAGTCGAAGACGACGAGATCGTACGTATGCTGATGCTCGAAGTGCTCGGCGATTTGGGCTACTCGGTGATCGAGGCGGAAAATGCCACCGCGGCGCTCGAGGTATTGGAAGACCAGCGCCAGCCGTTGGCGCTGATGATGACGGACGTGGGCCTGCCGGACATGCGCGGCGAGGCGCTGGCAGCCAAGGCACGCGAACTGCGGCCACTGTTGCCGGTGCTGTTCGCCAGTGGCTACGCCGAAAACATTGATGTACCGGAGGGCATGCACATGATCGGCAAGCCGTTCAGCATCGACCAGCTGCGCGACAAGGTGCAGGGGATTCTCGGCACCGCCTGAATTCGGCGGCACCCGCTTACCAAGCGCGCAGGGAGCGCAGGGGCCAAGGAACGGTGCCCGCTACACCTCCCTGCGCAACAGGTAGGTGTCCATGATCCACCCTTTGCGCGCCCTTTCCCGCGCACGCACTTCAAGAATCTGCGCCTTCACCGCCTGCAGCGGCCCGGCGATCAGCCGTTCGTCAGCCGTGCCCAGGTAAGCGCCCCAGTAAATCGTCAAGGCCGGGTCATCAATAGCTGCGAACGCGCACTGCCCATCGAGCATGACAACCACATTGTCGATACTCCCCTGCCCGGCCAGACGTCGACCAGGCAGCACGGTCAGCGGTTCGCCAATGCGGTTGAGCGCAACCCGGTGGCGCGCCGCCAGTGCCTGCACGCTGCTGATGCCCGGAATGACCTGCAGGTGCAGCGCGCCAACTCGCTCGCAGACCAGGTCGAGGATGCGCAAGGTGCTGTCATAGAGCGTGGGCTCGCCCCACAGCAGAAAGGCGCCGGTTTCGCCGTCGCCGAGTTCCTGTTCGATCAGTTGCGCATACAGCGCTGCACGTTGTACGTGCCAGTCCTGTACCGCCTGCACATACGCGTCGGCCTGCCCATCGCGCAGCGGGTCGGCGACCTGAACCAGCCGATAGCCGCCCTCGGGCCGGTACCGCTGCAGGATGGCCTTGCGCAGCTGCACCAGCTCGTTCTTGACGCTGCCCTTGTCGAGCACGAAGAACACGTGGGCCTGGCGCAAACCGTCGACGGCTTCGTACGTGACCTGGCGTGGGTCCCCCGGGCCGATGCCGATCAACAACAGCTGTTTCATTGTGCTGCCCTCCGGTGCTGTTCAGCAGCCATTGTCGGGCGCCAGCAGGCCGCTGGCAAAGCACCCGTTCAGAGCAGCGAGAAGTTGTAGCTGACGATCACCCGCGTTTCGTCCATATCCCGCGCCCAGCGCTCATAGTTGCTGCGGTAGGTGGAATTACGCAAACGCACGCTGACGTCCTTGAACGTGCCACTTTGCACTTGGTACTTGAGCTCGCTGTCGCGCTCCCACTCCTTGCCTTCGGCATGGCTGCCTGGCACCTGGATATGGTCACCGTTGATGTACCGGGTGAAGAACGTAAGGCCAGGCACACCCAACGCCTTGAAGTCATAGTCATAGCGCACTTGCCAGGAGCGCTCCTGGGCGGCGGCAAAATCATTGACCTGTGCATAGTTGACCAGGTACGGGTTGCTGCCATCCAGGTAGGGCATGGCGCTGTCGCCATACATGCGCTGCCAGCCAGCACTGAGCTTGTGACCACCCAGGCTGTAGCCGAGCATGCCGCTGACGGCGCGGTGGTCGATAGCGCCCGCGCGGGCGTTGCCGATGTCGTCGCTTTTGATCAGCCGCAGGTCGGCAGCAAGGCTACCCACCGGCAGCGGTTGGCTGGCCACCAGGCCGAAATACTGCTGGCGATAGATGTTCTCCAGCCTGGCCACTTGATACTGGGCACCGAAACGCTCGTTGACCCGGTAATCGACCCCGGCGAGGTCGAAGTGGTCGGCTTGGATGTCGCAGGCGTAACGCTTGTTCTTGCAATGCACGCGAATGTTTTGGCGGTCGGTTGAATCCCTTGCGGTGTACCGATCCAGGCGTGCCAGGGTGAACTTCAGATCGCGGCGTTCCTCGGAGGTCAGCATGGCGCCCTGGAACATCGTCGGCAGCAGGCGGCCATCGTTGTACTTGAGCAGGGGCACATCCGGCATCATCGAACCGTATTTGAGCACCGTGTTGGATACTTTGACCTTGGCCGCCAGGCCCATCTTTGCATACTGGTCGGCGGAGTGCCGAGGGTTGTGCCCGGAAGACGGCAGCAAGCCGCTGTTACTGTCGGCGGGGCTGGAGTCCAACTTCACACCGAACATGCCCAGCGCATCCACACCGAACCCTACCAAGCCTTCGGTGTAACCCGACTGTACATTGAGGATAAAGCCTTGGGCCCACTCTTCTCGCTTGGACGCCCCTTGGCCGGAACTGCTGTGGCCGTCACGGAAATCCCGGTTGAAGTAGACAGTGCGTGCTTCAACCTTGGCACTGCTGTCTTCAAGAAAACCGCCAGCCTGGGCGTTGGCACCGGCACATAACAGGAACAGGCTGGCGACACGACGCCCGGGGGCGAGAGGATAGGGGGAAAACATGCAGGGAAACATCCAGATTCAAAGCGGGTTAACAACCGGTGGCAACGACTTGCCACGGTAATGGGACATGACCGCGCAACAGCCAGCCATACTTTGAAATGATCGCGTAACGGCTCTGGCGCGGGCCATTGGACCATGGTCTAAGCGCCCTGCCAGGCCGCTTCGGCGAGTCGCCTGTATCGCGCATGGGCAACTAGGAAAGTTCCCCGCTTACTTACAATAAGTTTGCAGTTTACCCCGCCCCAATGTGTGACTACACTCGCTATCAACGAACAGTAAAACCCACCTGCGTGGCCGGCGTATTCATGCCTTTCAATGTTCGTCACGCCCCGCCACAGCCGACGTACAGGAGTGATTACAGTGTCCAGACTTGCAGAGTTTCGTGCTGCGGAAAAAGCGCTCCAGGAACAGATGGCGCAACTGGAAGCGTTGAAAAAAGATGCCGGGTTAAAGCGCGAAATCGAGTTCGAGCAGAAACTCGTCAACCTGATGAAAAGCTACGACAAAAGCCTGCGCGATGTCATAGCCATACTTGACCCCAAAGCCGGGGTGCGCACCACCGGCCCTGCCCCCAAACAGCACCGTCGCCCGCGGGTGGTGAAGGTTTACACACACCCCGAGACCGGCGAGCGGATCGAGACCAAAGGCGGCAACCACCGCGGTCTCAAAGCCTGGAAAGAGCAGTATGGCGCCGCCGAGGTGGAAAGCTGGGCTCGCTGATGAAACATCAACACGTGCTTCACACTTTTTTCACAAGGGCTGGCTCAGTATCGAGGCAGCTAAAGGACTAGCGACCCCATCACGCGCCCGCACATGCGGGCCTCTAATTCCAGCGCCCTGCACCCGTGCAGGGCGCTTTCATTTGCGCAATCGGCGCACTGACGTATCATGGCCAGCCTGTCTGTTTTGCCGGCGCCCCGTGCCCGGCCCTGCCTCAGGAGTTCCCATGAGCCTGCACGATCTGCAAACCTTGCCTGGTGTCACCGCACAACCTGACGCCGCCACCGCCCAATTCGTCTTCAACCACACCATGCTGCGGGTCAAGGACATCGAAAAGTCCCTGGACTTCTACACCCGTGTGCTGGGCTTTCGCGTGGTAGATAAGCGTGATTTCCCCGAAGCCGCTTTCAGCCTGTACTTCCTGGCCCTGGTCGACCCGGCGCAGATCCCCGCCGATGATGCCGCCCGTCACCAGTGGATGAAATCGATCCCTGGCGTGCTGGAGCTCACCCACAACCACGGCACCGAAAACGATGCCGATTTCGCCTATCACGATGGCAATACCGACCCACGCGGCTTCGGTCACATCTGCGTGTCGGTACCCGATGTACGCGTCGCCTGTGCGCGCTTCGAAGCGCTAGGTGTACCGTTCCAGAAGCGCCTGCAGGACGGGCGCATGAACCACCTGGCGTTCATCAAGGACCCGGATGGCTATTGGGTCGAAGTGATTCAGCCGGCCGACCTCGCAGGCTAAGCGTTCGTCGGGGGCGGGAACCACCGCCCCCTTGCTGTGGTATATGAAGGTAATTGCTTCCCATGCCACAGCGAGGTAAGAACCATGCAATCCCTTCACTGTGAATACCGCAAGCACACCATCACCGCCAGCGTGATGCCCCATCCTGACTCGCCCCTGCCCTACGCCGTCGGTTGCCTGATCACCGCCCCTGATGGCCATACCAGCAGGCGCCTGTCGATGCCGATGAAGTTCTTCTCCGACCTGGAACGTGCCCAGCATGTGTCACTGGCCCACGGTCGAGCGCTGGTCGACCAGCAACTGGACGCCGGCACCAAGGTATTCTGATTGCCCCCTTGGCCTGTAGCGGCCTCTTCGCCAGCACCGCTGCCATACCGCGAAGGAGCCGCTGCTGGTGCAATCAGATATCGCGAGCGTACGCCACGGCGGCATCGACTTGCGCTGGCGTCGGCCTCACACCTGTGTACAGCACGAACTGCTCCAGCGCCTGCAGCGCAATCACCTCAAGCCCGGTAATCACGGGCTTGCCCAGCGCTTGGGCGCGGCGAATCAACGGTGTTTGCGCGGGCATGGCCACCACATCGAATACCCGCTCTGCAGCAGCGATGGCGATGTCCGAAAACGCCAGCTCTTCAGCTTCTGCGCCCCCCGCCATGCCGATCGGCGTCACATTCACCAGCATCGGCGGGCAGATATCGCCGAGTTCTGGCAGCCAGCGGTAGCCGCACATATCCGCCAGCTGCTGCCCCGCCTGGGCATTACGCGCGACGATGGTGCCTTCGGCAAAGCCGGCATCGCGCAAGGCGCTGGCAACGGCCTTGGCCATACCGCCGCTGCCGCGCAGGGCGAAAGCGGTTGCCGGGTCGACCTGGTGCCGGGTCAACAACTGGCGTACGGCCAGATAGTCGGTGTTGTAGGCTGTGAGGCGACCGTTTGTGTTCACCAAGGTGTTGACCGACTCGATGGCCGCTGCCGACGGGTCGATCTCGTCTACCAGCGCCATGCACGCTTCCTTGTATGGCATCGATACCCCACACCCGCGTATGCCCAAGGCTCGAATTCCCGCTACCGCGGCCGGGAGGTCGTCGGTGCGCATGGCCTTGTAGTAAAAGTCCAGGCCCAACTGTTGGTACAGGTGGTTGTGAAAGCGCACGCCGAATGTACCGGGGCGGCCTGCCAGGGAAATGCACAGCACGGTATCCCTGCCGGGAGTTGTCGACATAGCCTGCTCCTGAGTCATGACTGAAACGTTTGTGCAGCGTACCAGAGGCAACCGCTGTTCGTCCCTTACACAACCTTTACCATTGCCCTGCGCGCAATTGACAAATACCGGAGTCATATTAGTGACACCCCACTTTAGGGGTTTACTCGCGAGGTTGATATGAACCGTCTCATTCCCGGAATCGCCCTGCTGGTCGGCGCTTTGGCCATCAGCGGGCCTGCAGCTGCCCACGGTGGTTACGGCCATGGCGGCGGTTGGTACGGACCGGGCCCGCTACTGGGCGCTGCCGTGGTTGGCGCGGTGGTTGGCGCTACGGTGTCTGGCGGGCACGACCGTACGGTGTACGTGGAACGCCAGCCGGTGTACTACCCGCCGCAACCGGTGTACGTGCAGCCGCCGCCGCAGCCCGTCTATTACCAGCCTTATTATGCGCCGGCCCCGCCACCGCCAGGCTACCGGGCCTACTACGGCCCGCCACGGGTGTATTACGGCCCGCCACGCTGGTAAGGGTTGATAGAAGTAATGACCACTATCGACAACGTTGATTTCAAACCCTGGTAGCGGCTACGTATGGTAGGCCCATGTTTCACAGGAGGTCCCCATGGCCACTATCCAGATCATGTCCGTTGTCGGCAGCGCTGTTCCGGTTTCACTGCGTGAACAAGGCCTGTTGGCCTGCTGGTACCTGGTGCGCAACGGCGAGGCTGTGAGTGGGCCGGTGCCGACCCTCGCCCAAGCCCGCGCATTGGCTGAACTGTTGCAACCAGGCACCTTGGTGGCCTGACCCGAATTTGTTGTGCGTTGCTCCCTACGCCCTTGTGCCCGCCGAAATGGCGGGCTTTTTTTTGTGTGGCCATGGTGGGTGCGGGTCGTCGGTCGTTTCACGCCTTGGCCCGGGCCAGTTGACTGGTCAGGGCCACGACCCTGCCTTGCAAGCGGCCGACGGTGACCACCAGTTCATTGCGCTCCTTGGCGAACTGGTCAGCCTTGGCCTCCGCCTCACGGCGGGCATCGCGCTCGCTATCGAGCAGCTCGGTCAGGCGGCGAATCACGGCAATGTCTGCATTGTCCAGCGCGCGGTCTGCCGCATCTCTGGACAGCCATTTGCGCAGCCATAGAAAGGCCCCGAACAACACGGTGCCTGTACCACCCAGCCACGTAAGGGTGCCTGGGCCGAGGTCGGTGGGATCCATGTAAACCTCTTTACTGACGAGATGGGCAATCCACGGCATTGCATCGCCGTGGCTTTTATTGTCTGGAGGTTTAATTTAGCCTAGGGGTAAATTTACCTCAAGGGAAATTTAGCCATGCGCACATTTAGCAGAGAGCTAAACACTGGCATGCTTCGCCTTATGGACATCTATGAAATCCGCAAGCAGAACCTGGTCAAGCTGATCGCCGACCAGAAAAAGGGCGCCTGCGCCGAGCGCTGGGGCATGGCGCCTGCGCACCTGAGCCAGATTCTCTCCAACAGGACCGCCAAGAACCTGGGCGACGACGTGGCGCGGCGGATCGAGGGTATCGAAGGCTTGCCACGCGGCTGGTTCGACGCGCTGGCGCCCGGCGATTACCCGCAGGCCTCGGGCGGGCCTGCCGACGGCGCGGTGTGCGCCGCCGACCTGGTCAAGCAGATGCTGGCAAAAAGTGGCAAAGGCATCCCCGAAGAAACCCGCCAGAGGCTGCTGGCCGCGGCTGCCGAGCCCGCGGAAAGCGTATTGCTGCAGGCCGACCACGGCCGGCCCGGCCTGGTGGGCGATGAGGTATGGATTGCCCACTATGATGTGCGCGCGGCCATGGGCGGCGGCCAGATCCCCCATGACTACCCGGAAATGTTCAAGGATGTGCGGGTCAGCCCCAGCCACCTGCGGGAACTGGGTGTGGAATTCAGCGAGCACAACCACCTGAAGATGGTCACTGGCTGGGGCCAATCGATGGAGCCCACCATCAGGCACCGTGACCCACTGATCGTCGATGTGAGCATTCGCGAGTTCGTGGGCGACGGGATCTACTTTTTCGCGTGGGGTGACCATATCTACATCAAGCGCCTGCAGATTGCCGATGACGATCATTTCGAGATGATTTCCGACAACTCACGGCACAAGGACCGCCTGATTCGCCGCGAAGAAACCTATATCCAGGCCAGGGTCCTGCTGGTGTGGAATGCCCACCTCGTGTAAGGCGCCACCTGCCCCGGCAGCGGCCTGGCGCCGGTATTTCAGAACGGCGCAGCAGGCATCAGTGACCCACAGCCCTGCTCGACGCTCACTTCGTCAAACTGCTGGCCGGCGTGGCGCTGCCAGCGCACCAGCACGCTGCCATCAGGGTTGAAGGTCAGGTCCAACTCGGGTGTTTCCAGCAGCAGCCCCATCACCTCTTCCCATTCCGCGTCGCCATCGCTGTGCAGGCGATGCACCAGTACCCAGCGCTGGGTCTGGGCCACAGGGTGGTTGATCATCGACGATACCCGCAGGCTCAGGCGCTCTACACCCGACATTCCCGGGGGCTGAAGGGTAGTCGACGCTGTTTGCATAGGCATATTGTCATCCTGATATATGTATATTTGTACAGTACATGGCGAAAGCTTATCGCACAGCCAAATCCAGCGTAAAGGCCTTGCCCTGAAAATTTTCGCCAACAGGTAATTTCACCCCCCAGCGTAATTTTAGCTTTAAGCTATTGACATTTAATTTAGCTATTGGCTAACTTCTCAACCAGGCAGCATTCAGTCTGCCCTTCAAAACTGGCTGTTCATGAGGAGTTACCATGGCCGTAGACATCAGCAACCTGTTGATTGCCACCCCGGTGGCAGTATCCGCAACCAACCCCGTTGCCCTGGAACTTGACGGTGACGAAGCCATTGCCCGCCTCCCAGAGGTGGTCACGTTACTCAGTGACGGCTCGATCCAGTTTTCTGCGCCGACCAAAGGGGCGTCGAGCAAGAGTACCCACCGCACCCGCTGTGAATGGACCGAGACCCGTTCCTGGACGCTGGCCAGTGCCGCGGACCATTGGAGCCGTCAAAGCATGACGTTGACCAAGGTCAACGCCGCGCAGAAGGTGGTCATTGCCCAGATGCACGTGCGCGGCGACGACGGCCCGCCCGTCAAGGTGTTCTGGAAGAAAGGTGATATCACCTTGGGCTTTCGCCAAACCTATGACCAGGCTGACCCAGTGAATTCGACGGTGCTCAAGGGCGTACCGCCGGGCGCGCAGTTCGGCATCAGCCTGCACGTCACGGCACAGGGCCTGGTCACGGTCACCGCAACCTGCAAGGGAGCAACCGGTACTTCAGGTGGTTTGCAACTCGACGGCAGTTGGGCTTCGCGCCTGTTCGAATTCCACGGCGGCGTTTACAACCAGGTCGACTACAACGACCAAACGCCGGTCGACGATGGCTCGATCTGCATTATCAGCGACCTGACGTTGATACATGGCTGAGGCGACAACGCCCTTTGCGTGCCGGCCCTCCTGTTCACGGGTCGGTACCGGACCTGATCAGAACTGAGCGCTCAGTTTGCCCCCGCCCCTATCACCGTTCGGCGCACTTCATGAACAGCACATGAAGGGTACACAATGGGTACGGGATTAAATTTCGTTCACGTTGCGCCCTTTAGATATAAGGCATTCGACAGCCGTTCAGCCATACTCCAGAATGCAGCGGTTTTTGGGGGAAAACCCTTGCACAGCCAACGACATACCAACCTTTAGTGAGCCTCAACGTGAAAACATCCCTGTCCATTCTCAGCCTGCTGCTGTTGCTCACAGGTACCGCGACGCTGCCGTCGACCGCTGCTGCACAACCCCCGGCCAAGGTGCAACGCGACCCCTCCAAACTGCACCTGGCTTCGGGCAGCGCGCTGCTGATCGACCTCAATACCAACCAGGAGCTGTACTCGAACCACGCCGACCGCGTGGTACCGATCGCTTCGGTGACCAAACTGATGACCGCGATGGTGGTGCTGGACGCCAAGCTGCCCATGGATGAGATGCTCACCATGACCATCGCCAACAACCCGGAGATGAAGGGCGTGTATTCACGGGTACGCCCCGGCAGCCAGCTCAATCGCCGCGAGACCCTGCTGATTACCTTGATGTCTTCGGAAAACCGTGCAGCCAATAGCTTGGCCAACGCCTACCCCGGTGGCTACCCGGCATTCATCAAGGCGATGAACGCCAAAGCCCGCAGCCTGGGCATGGCCCATACCCGCTACGTAGAACCTACCGGGCTTTCGACGCAGAACGTGTCGACTGCGCGCGACCTGTCCAAGCTGCTGATGGCCTCGCGCAAGTACCCGATGCTGAGCGAGCTGTCGACCACCCGTGAGAAGACCGTGGCCTTCCGCAAGCCCAATTACACCCTGGGCTTCCGAAACACCGACCACCTGGTGAACAAGAGCAACTGGGACATCAAGCTGACCAAGACTGGTTTTACCAACGAAGCCGGGCACTGCCTGGTGCTGTTGACCCGAATGGATAACCGCCCTGTGGCGATGGTCATCCTGGATGCCTTCGGCAAGTACACCCATTTCGCCGATGCCAGCCGCCTGCGCCAATGGCTGGAAACCGGTGCAGCCAAGCCAGCGCCGGCGGTGGCCATGCAGTACAAGGCAGATCGCCAGGGCAAAGGGCGCGTAGCGGCCGAGTAAGCTGGGCCGAACTTACAGGCCATGGCGCCGTCAGGCCGTGGCGCTGACCATTGAGCCGGAGCTGCTGCCACCCTCTTGCTGCAGCAGCGCCAGCAATTGCGCGGTAGCGGCCATGATCTGACCGTTGAGGGTGGCGATGCTTGCCTGTTTGGCACCGACCGCAGCCGCCTTGGATGTCTCATCCATCTTGCTGTTCTGCAACGCGGCAAGCTGCTTCTGCTGCTCGGCCAATTGCTTCTGCAAGTCCTTGATCAACTGTTGCAGGGCGCTTACCGCCTCTGACCCGCCAGTGCCCGCTGTATCCGTTGCCTGTGCCTGGCTACCCGCGGATACCCTCAGGCTGTCGCTGCTGATTTGCAGCGGGCCCACCGCTTCGCCGGCCTGCTTGGCCTGGTCGCGTTCAGCGGCGGCATTAGCGCTGCGCGCCTGCGCCGATACGCCATTGATCATGAGGTTGCCAGCTGTGATGACGGCCATGTCGGTCCCTGTCTGAAAGATCGGTCTTTGCGCTAACCATCCTATCGGCCAATTCGCGCCGCGCTTTAGCCCAATTAAATTCCTTGTCCGCAGGCTCGTTCCACCTCATGTACTTGCACAGCGGCCGAAGCCCCGGCGGGCGTGCCTATTCGAGCATTCAGGGAATCACCATCATGAGCCAGCCCACACAGCAGGACACCATCAAAGATCTGATCGGCGTGGGCTTCGGCCCTTCCAATCTGGCCTTGGCCATTGCCCTGGAGGAACTGGCAGAGTCACAGGGCCATGCCCTGGACGCGCTGTTCATCGACAAGCAACAGGACTACCGCTGGCACGGTGAAACCCTGGCGACACAGAGCGAGCTGCAGATCTCGTTCCTGAAAGACCTGGTGTCGCTGCGCAACCCGACCAGCCCCTACAGCTTCGTCAATTACCTGCACCAGAAACAACGCCTGGCGGACTTCATCAACCTGGGCACTTTCTACCCCTGCCGCCTGGAGTACAATGACTACCTGCGCTGGGCCGCCGAACACTTCGCCGGCCAGGCCGTCTATGGCCAGCAGGTGCTGCGGATCGAGCCGCAGGTACAGGGCGGCCGGGTCGAGCACCTGCGCCTGGTGTCGCGTGATGCGCAAGGCCGCGAATACAGCCGCCGCACCCGCTCGGTAGTGGTCGGCAGCGGCGGCACACCGAAAATTCCGGCGAAGTTCGGTGCTTTCAAGGATGACCCGCGGGTGTTCCACCATTCTCAGTACCTGAGCAGCCTGAACAAACTGCCGTGCACGCAGGGCGCCCCGATGCGCATCGCCGTGATCGGCTCGGGGCAGAGCGCCGCCGAGGCGTTCATCGACCTCAACGACAGCTACCCTTCGGTCAAAGTCGACATGATCCTGCGCGGCTCGGCCCTCAAGCCCGCCGACGACAGCCCGTTCGTCAACGAGATCTTCTCGCCGGACTACACAGACCTGGTCTTCAACGAGCCAGCCGAGCAGCGCAGCAAGCTGCTGGGCGAGTACCACAACACCAACTACTCGGTGGTCGACCTCAACCTGATCGAGCGCATATACGGCATCCTCTACCGGCAAAAAGTCGCCCACCAGTATCGCCACAACGTCTTGTGCCGCCGCCAGATCGATGCCGTGGTCGCCACCCGCGAGGGCCTGGAGCTGACCCTGCGTGACCTTGCCACCGACCAGCAGCAAACGCACCGCTACGATGCCGTGATTCTCGCCACCGGCTACGAACGCCGCTCGCACCGCGACCTGCTGGCCCCCCTGGCCGGGTACCTGGGCGACTTCAGCGTCGACCGCAACTACCGCGTGCTGGCCAGCCCCGACCTGCAAGCCTCGGTCTACCTGCAGGGCTTCTGCGAAAACAGCCACGGGCTTAGCGACACCCTGCTCTCGGTGCTGCCGACACGTGCCGCGGAGATAGCCAGGGCCCTGTACCAGGACCTCGCACAACTGCACGGCAAACCTTCTGCGGCAGTGGCACTGACCAGCGCCTGACCGCCAGAACACGAGCCGCCCTGGCCGACCTGACGCCCCCTGCGCAGGTCGGCTCTGTCGTTTGAAACATTTGCTTTCATTTTAATCGGCAGGATTTCGATTCTCATTCGTCCTTATCAGTACAGCCCTCTTTGGTTGGGCGCACGCTCGACCACCCATAGCAGAAGACCCGTCTGATGGCCAAATCGTTGAAAAAATCCAAATCCAGGCTGTGGTTCCTGGTGCACAGCTGGCTCGCCTTGCCGATCTGGTTCTTTGTATTGATCGTCTGCTTCACGGGCATGCTCGCGGTGGTCAGCCAGGAAATCGTCTGGCTGGCCAACCCCGATGTACGTGCCAGCAAGCCGGACACCGACGCCGAACGCCTGAGCTTCCAACAGGTGCTGAACGCCCTGCATGAAGCAGAGCCGGATATGGTCGTGCGCTCCATCATTCAGCCTGAGGGCTCACACTTCGCCCTCACGGCCAATGTGACCTTCCCGGACGGCACCACCCCGACCTTGTACGTCAATCCTTACACCGGTGCGATTCAGGGCAAATCCCCCGACTTCAACTTCCAAGCCTTCACCCGCGCCCTGCACGGCTGGTGGCTGGTGCCCTTCACCAACGGTTTCAGCTGGGGCTGGTACCTGGTGTCCATCCTCGGCCTGCCCATGCTCGCTTCGCTGGTAACCGGGCTGGTGGTGTACAAAAAGTTCTGGAAAGGCTTCTTCAAGCCGGTACGCACAGGGCACGGTTCGCGCATCTTCTGGGGCGACCTGCACCGCCTGGCCGGTGTCTGGTCGATCTGGTTCATCGCGGTCATTTCCATCACCGGTACCTGGTTCTTGATCCAGGCGATTCTGTTCGACAACCACATCAGCATTTCCAGCGAGCCGATCGTGCCGGTCATCGCTCGCGAAGAAGTGCCCCAGACCGCCGATGGCAGCCCAGCCCCACGGATCGACCTCGATGAAGCGGCACGCATCGCTGGCCTGGCGATTCCAGGGCTGGAAATCAACTTCATTGCGTTGCCTGCCACCGCTTACAGCCATATTTCCATGGGCGGGCGGAGCTGGTATCCGCTGATGGCCCAAAGCGCCGAGGTCAACCCCTACACGCGCAAGGTGGACAGCCAGTTCCTGCTGGGCGACCGCTCCGCCCTGGAGTTCGTCACCGAGTCCATGCGCCCCTTGCACACCGGTGACTTTGGCGGCCTGCCGATCAAGCTGATCTGGTTCTTCTTCGGCCTGGTGCTCACCCTGATGGTGTTCAGCGGCTTGCTGATCTGGACCAAACGTACGGCGCAAGCCACCGCTGCCGCGCTGAAGCGTAGCGAACGCGCACCCCATACTGCGCCCACTCGGACCTCGCTGGAGATGCAACGATGAGCCACATCCAGGCCGTGCCCGTCAGCCCGCTGAAACAGTGGTGGTTGAAGTGGCGTTTCCACTTGAACATCCTGCTGATCCTGATCCCGCTGGGTTTCATGCCCAAGTATTTCAGCGACGCAAAGCTGTTCCGCGGCGAGGCAGGGCTGGGGGCGAATGTGATCACCGGCATCCAGGCCGGCCCCTACACCCTGGACGTGGCGGAACTGCGTGACGAAGCCCCCCGCAGAGACGGCCCGGCAGGCGACTTCAAGGTATTCAGGGCAGCGCTGTGCAAGGTGTGCGTCAACGACGTGAAGGCCGTTTACCTGCGCATCGGCAAACCGCGCAGCCTGCGGGCGGCTGGCACGATCTTCTTCGGCGCGCCCTACGCTATGGCCACCAATCTGCCGATCCCCCCACGCACCAAACCCGACGCCCAGATCTGGATCACCGTGGAAGGCTGGGACGGCAGCATGCACCAGGCGTCTGTCCCGCTGGCCAAGGCATCGCCAGCCACCGTGGCCTGGCTCGAGAAAAAAGGAGGCAAGAAATGAAATACCTGCTGCGCACCCTCGCCCTGCCCTTGCTGGCACTGGCCGCAAGCCCGGCACTGGCCCACAACCCCATGTGCGAATGCGAAGAACTGGCCAGGGGCCAAGTCAAGTGCACCGGTGGTTTCTCGGACGGCAGTGGCGCCCCCGGGGTAACCCTGGATGTGATCGGCTATGACGAGCAAGTGCTGGTCGGCGGCAAGCTTGGCGACGATTCGACCCTGACCTTCAAGCGCCCAGACGGCGAATTCTACGTGCTGTTCGACGCCGGGCCCGGGCACGTGGTGGAAGTCGACTACGCCGACATCGCCCAGCCATGAGCCGCGCTCACGTGATTCGCCCGGCCGGAGCCGGGCACGAAACCCTGTACGTGCTGTTGGCCAGCTTGCTGATAGTGGCGTTGGCGGCTGGCGTGGTGTGGCTGCGCGGCGAGCGCGAGGACGAACAAGCCATCGCCACCCACCAGATCGACGCCCGCCGCGACCTCACTGCGGCCGAGCAAGGCCTCTACACCGACCTGCGGGTGGCATTCGACGAGATCCAGTTGCTGCGTGAAGAAAACGCCGCTGCACCTGGGGTACAGGCCCTGGCCGATGAAGGCCTGCCACCATTCGTGGTCGACGCCGGCAGCCAGAGCCGGGGCAGCCACCAATGGACCTGGCTGGAGGCTGGCGCCTACCTGGGCCGCAGCCAGGCACCCGAAATTGCCGGCAGCCTGCTGCTGATCCTGCCACCCGACAGCACCGGCCAGGCCGATATCTGGTTGCGCCGCGACAGCGCCGCAATCATCCCGGATGACCTCGGCCAGGCGGCACTGATCGCCGCTGGCTGGCAACAGGTGGTCAGCCACTACGACGCCGGGGTTACCCGCGAACACCGCCACTGAACCGAAGGACTCGCCCATGTTTCGCTCCGCCCTCGCCCTGCTCCTGGCCCTGGCCCTGCCGGCAATGGCCCTGGCCGATAACGGCAAGCCGCTGCGTATCGGCATCACCTTGCACCCCTACTACAGCTACGTGAGCAACATCGTTGGCGACAAGGCCGAGGTGGTGCCGCTGATTCCGGCGGGCTTCAACCCGCACGCCTACGAGCCCCGGGCCGAAGACATCAAGCGCATCGGCACCCTGGACGTGGTGGTGCTCAATGGCGTTGGCCATGACGACTTTGCCGACCGCATGATCGCTGCCAGTGAAAAACCTGATATCGCCACGATCGAGGCCAACCAGAACGTACCGCTGCTGGCAGCTACCGGCATTGCTGCACGCGGTGCCGGCAAGGTGGTCAACCCGCACACTTTCCTGTCGATCAGCACGACCATTGCCCAGGTCAACAATATTGCCCGCGAGCTGGGCAGGCTCGACCCGGACAATGCCCGGTTCTACACGCAGAACGCCCGGGCCTACGCCAAACGCCTGCGTGGCTTGCGTGCCCAGGCACTGGCCAAGGTCACCGAGGCCCCCAGCGCGACCTTCCGCGTGGCCACCATCCACGCAGCCTACGACTACCTGGTCCGCGACTTCGGCCTGGAAGTGACCGCCGTGGTCGAACCCGCCCATGGTATCGAGCCAAGCCCGGCGCAGCTGAAGAAGACCATCGACCAGCTCAAGGCACTGGACGTGAGGGTGATCTTCTCGGAAATGGACTTCCCCTCAGCCTATGTCGAAACCATCCAGCGTGAGTCTGGTGTGCGCCTTTACCCCCTCACCCACATTTCCTATGGCGAATACACCAAGGACAAGTACGAAGTGGAAATGAAGCGCAACCTCGACACCGTGGTCCGCGCCATTCAGGAGAACCGCGCATGACCGCCGCTGCCAACCTGGCAACCGCCTGCGGGCCGCGCATCACCTTTGCCGGTATCGACCTGACCCTGGGCCGCACCCGTATCCTCGAACAGGTCAGCTTCACCGTCGCCCCGGGCAGCGTGCACGCCATCGTCGGCCCCAACGGCGGCGGCAAGAGTTCGCTGATCAAGACCCTGCTCGGGCAAATGCCCCACCATGGTGAACTGACCCTGCACTGGCCAGGGCAAGGCGAGGTGATCGGCTACGTCCCGCAGGCCCTGGAGTTCGACCGCGGGCTGCCAATGACCGTGGATGATTTCATGGCCGCCATGTGCCAGCGGCGCCCGGCCTTCCTGGGTTTGTCGCGCAGGGTGCAGCCTGCCATCGATGCTGCGTTGGCGCGGGTTGGCATGCTGGAAAAGCGCAAGCGGCGCATGGGGGCCTTGTCGGGCGGTGAGCGCCAGCGGGTGCTGCTGGCCCAGGGGCTCATCCCCGAACCACAACTGCTGGTGCTGGACGAGCCGATGTCGGCGCTCGATGAAGCCGGCATTCAGGTGTTCGAACAACTGCTGCTGGCCTGGCGCCAGGCGGGGACCACTGTGTTGTGGATCGAACACGACCTGGAAGCGGTGCTGCGCCTGGCAGACCGGGTTACCGGGCTGAGCCGCCAGGTACTGTTCGACGCCCCGCCAGCCCAGGCCCTGACGCCGGAGCGCCTGCTGGGCCTGTTTTCCGTCCACCCGCGTAGCGAGAGCATTGCCTGATGAGTTTCGAAACCCTTCGCCAAACGGTCCAGGACTGGGCCACTGCCGGCTACCTGCCCGAGGCGCTGGCCTATGGCTTCGTGGTCAATGCCTTGCTCGCCGGCCTGATGATTGGCCCGGTGCTGGGTGGCCTGGGCACCCTGGTGGTGGTCAAGCGCTTTGCATTCTTTTCCGAAGCGGTCGGCCATGCCGCACTGACCGGCGTGGCTATCGGCATCCTGCTGGGCGAGCCCTACACCGGGCCTTATGGCAGCCTGTTCGGTTACTGCCTGCTGTTCGGCATCCTGCTGAACTTCCTGCGTAACCGCACCGGGTTGTCACCGGACACACTGATTGGCGTATTCCTCTCGGTGTCGCTGGCGCTGGGCGCCAGCCTGCTGCTGATGCTGGCGGGCAAGATCAATGTGCACATCCTCGAGAACGTGCTGTTCGGTTCGGTGCTGACCGTGAGCGGGCAGGACCTGGTGGTACTGGGCATCGTCGCCATACTGGTGCTGGCCTTGGCGCTGCCGCTGTACAACCGCATCATGCTGGCCAGCTTCAACCCGCAGTTGGCGGCTGTACGCGGCGTGGCGGTGAAAACACTGGACTACCTGTTCGTGGTGCTGGTGACCCTGGTCACCGTGGCTGCAGTGAAGGTGATCGGAGCCATTCTGGTCGGTGCGTTGCTGGTGATCCCGGCTGCCGCCGCGCGCCTGGTCAGCCAGTCACTGAAGGGCTTTTTCTTCCTCTCGGTGCTCATCGCCACCATCAGCACGTTGTTCGGCATCCTGCTACCGATCGTGTTCGACCTGCCGGTGCCGTCGGGCGCCGCGATCATCCTGGTCGCCGGTCTCTGCTTCGCCCTCGCTGCGCTCGCCCGCGCCCTCGTTCCCCGCCTGCAAGGAAACCCGGCATGAACCTGAAACACCTGACCCTGGCACTGGCCCTGGCCAGCCTGCCGTCGCTGTCTTTCGCCACGCAGGTGCTGACCACCTTGCCGATCACCCACAGCCTGGCCAGCGCCCTGCTCGAGGGGACCGGCGTACAACTCAAGCGCGCAGCCCCGGCCAACCTGCCGGCCAGTCGCCAGCCGTCGTACTTCAGCGGCCGTGGTGGCGCCAGCCTGGACAAGGCTGCGCAACAGGCCGATGCGGTGATCGGCGTACGTTCGATCTGGCGCGACGACCCGTTATACCCGATGGCCCGGCGCAGCAATATCCGCATTGTCGAGATCGATGCCGCACGACCGGTGGACGGCGCCTTGCCAGGTATTGCGGTGAGTGGCGACGATGCCTACAACGCCTACCCGTGGCTGAACCCGACCAATCTGGGGCGCATGGCCGACGTCGTGGCCAACGACCTGGAACGCCTGGCGCCGAGCGAAAAAACGAAAATCCAGGGCAACCTGGCCGCGCTCAAGCGCCAGCTGTTGGAACTTGCCGCCAGCAGCCAGACGCAGTTGGCCAAGGTCGACAACCTCACAGTGGTCAGCCTGTCGCCGCGGTTGGGTTACCTGGCCAGCGGCCTGAACCTGGATGTGGTGCAGCAGCCGCTGCCAACGGCGTGGGATGCTGCCGCGCTGAAGGCGCTGGAGGCCAACCTGAAGGCACAGGATGTAGCGTTGGTGCTGGACCATCGCCAACCGGAGCCGCCGCTGGCCGCAGCGATCCAGGCGGCCGGCGCGAAGCTGGTGGTGGTGGACAGCGACCCGGATGATGCGTTTGCCGGGTTGAAGGCCAGTGTCGAACAAGTCGTCGGGGCACTTGGCGAAAGCTGATCAACAGTCCGTCGCAAATCCTGGGGCCGCTTTGCGGCCCTTTCGCGCTGCAAGACCGCGCCCGCCTCGGCAGTGGCGACATTGACAGTGCACCTGGGCGCTAGCGCTTCATGCACCGTTGGTAACGCTCGTCCACCCGCCCTGCAAACCACGCCGTGGTCAGCTTGCGGGTAATCTTCGGGCTCTTCAGTTCGATCCCCGGCAGCACCGCTCGCGGGAGCGGCTTGCCAGCGGCCGCGTCGGCCAGGGCAAATACCCCGGCGTACAGCTTGCTGTCCTCGAACGCCAGGCTGTCGCCGTCCTCCAGTTGGCGGCGAATCTGCGGGTTGCGCAGCCCCAGCTTCCCGCCCACTTTGCGCGCCGCCGTTTCGGTCGCGCCCGGCATGATCGACCCCGGTGCGATCAGGTCGCCGTCCAGCGCCAGGCGCACACCCGTGACCTTGCTCAGCGCCGCTTGAAAAGCCGCATTGCGGCTGGCGTACCAGCCCGCATTGAAATCGGCGAAACGATAGAGCGGGCGTTCGTAGCTGGCTGGGTAACCCAACAAGTGGGCGATACCGAAGTACATGCCACCGCGCCGGGTGAACACCTCCTGGCGAATGCTGCCGTTATGGCTGTAGGGGTACCCCTGTGCATGCTGTTCGGCAAAGTCGATGCTGACCTGCATCGGCCCGCCGGTGTGCACCGGGTTCAGCCCGCCAAGCAAGGTCCTGCCCAACGGGAGCCGGGCAATGACCTCGTCGTACAATTCGCTCAACTGTTTCTCGCTGCGCACTGCCTGTAGCCGCTGCTGGTAGCTTTGGCCGTTGCCAGACGGCGTTTTCAACGCACCATCGATCAGCAGCCTGGGGATGTGCAGGCGCGCGGCGCGGCGGTCGATTTCTTCACGGGCGATACGCCCCAGGTTGGGCACCTGTGGGTCGGCCGTGAAGGTCGACTCCTGCTCGGTGACCGCCAACACGGCACACAGGTTGCTCTTGCTGGGGGTGATGCGCTGGGCCTCGAAGGCCACCTGGATGTCCTTGGCCCAGCCCTCGCGGTCGCGGGCTTGCGTGGGCAGCAATCGCAGCAGTTGGGCGCGAACCTCGGCCGGGTCCGCTGCGGGCACTTCTTCGCGGCGCCCGGCGCAACCTTGCAGCAGTGCAAGGGCCATCATGCCTGCCGCCCATAACCGGCCGTTCAGGGCTGTTCACCGACCAGGTAGGTCTTGCTGATGTGGCGGAACAACGGATGCGCCGCACTCCCCATCAGCTCGAACAGCACCATTTCCCGGGTCACGACCTGCGCACCGGCTTCGCGCATGCGCGTCAGGCCCGCCGCCTTGCTGGCCGCCGTGCGGCTGTCACAGGCATCTTCGACCACGAACACCTGCTTGCCTAGCGCCAGCAGGCCGAGCACGGTCTGCAGCACGCAGACATGGGTCTCCATGCCACACACGATCACCTGTTCACGGGCCATCAGGCTGTCGGGCAAACATTGGGCGGCAACGCAGGAAAAATGGCTTTTCTCCACCACCTGGGCGGCCGGTGCCGCCGCCAGCAACTCGGCCAGGGTGTGGCCCAGACCGTTGGGGTACTGTTCGGAAATCACCACCGGCAGCTCCAGCTCGGCGGTCGCCGCCAGCAGCCAGCGGGCCCGCGCCCGGGTGCCTTCGGCGTCGCTCATGGCGCCGATGAGCTTTTCCTGGATGTCGACGACCAGCAGCGTGGCCTTGTGCGGTTCGATCAGCATGCTCTGCCCCTTGCCTGGGAAAAGGCCTAGCCTCCCCCAGGCAAGCGGTGACGTCAATCAGGCGGACAGGCGCAACGGTTGCAGCGAGGCAGTGAGGGCGTCGAGCACACGGTCTTCATGCTCGTGGATGAAGAAGTGCCCGCCGGGGAACATCTGCAGCGAAAACTCGCCGTGAGTTTCTTTGCCCCAGGCCCGCAGTTGCTCGTCATTGGCCCGGTCATCAGTGCCGGCCAGCACATGCAGCGGGCAGCTCAGGGCCGGCCGCTGACGGTAGGCGTAGGTGCCGCACAGCAGGAAATCGGCGCGCAGTGTCGGCAAGGTCAGGCTCATCAACTCGGCATTGGCCAGCACTTCCTCGGGCGTACCTTGCAGCTCACGCAGCTCGCTGATCAGCTCGGCGTCGGTTTTTGGCTCGCGCCAGCGCCTGCCATCGTAATCTTCGCGCCGGGTCGGGGCCGCCGTGCCGCAGGCAAACAACGCCAGCGGCGCCGGGCAGCCCAGCGCTTGCAGCTCATGCGCCAGCTCGAAGGCCAGCAAGGCACCCAGGCTGTGGCCCAGCAACGCGTAGGGTGCATTGGCGGCCAGGCGCTGCTCGCTGGCCAGTTGCCGGGCCAGCGCCTGCATGTCGGTGTGCAGCGGCTCGGCCATGCGGGAGCCGCGCCCGGGCAGCTCCACCGGGCGTACCTGCACCCACGACGGCAGCTTGCGCCGCCAGCGGCTGTAGACCATGGCGCTGGCCCCCGAGTACGGCAGGCACAGCAGGTTCAGTGCGGTCACTGGGGGGCGGCTTCGGCCATTTTCTGGCGCAGGCTGAGGGGGCGCATGTCGGTCCACACCTCGTCGATGTACGCCAGGCATTCCTTTTTCAGGCCGCTTTTGCCCACTGCACGCCAGCCGTTGGGGATGGCTTTGTAGTCGGGCCAGATCGAGTATTGCTCTTCGTGGTTGACCACTACCTGGAACTGGATATCTTCGCGGTCGAATACAGAAGTCATTGCCTGTCTCCTTGAATGATGAGTACCGCTGCGCGCTTGGCGCAGGAGGCTTTCAAGTAGACGTAGCAAGCCGGCGGAAAATTAACTTCATCTCATGCATCGCGCAGCAGGTCGTGGGTATCGAGCAGGCGGAACGCAACCTCGGGATTGCGTTCCAGCCCGCGGCGGATCGCCGCCGGGATCGCCTGCCGGGTCTTGCGGCACAGCCCGGGCTGGTTATCCAGTTCGATGACGATGCCGCGCATGGTCCGCACTTCATTGAAGCCCGGGGCGATGTGCACGCGAATGCCAAGATTGTCGAACAGGCGCTGCTGCAGGCGGTGCAGGTCTTCAAGGTCTTTCAGGTTTTCCAGGCGCTCGAGCAGGCGCTTTTCTTCCTGGCGGGTCAGCAGGAGTATGCGCTGGGCGGTCTGCGGGTGGTCGGCCAGTTGTTCGCGGCCACAAATGCAGGCGCCAGGGGGGCAAGGCTGGCGCAACGGTGGAGAGCTGGTCATGGGCCAAGCATAGCCAGTTTTTGCGGGCGCTTGTAGAAGCGGTCTTTATATCGCCCGTGCCTTGGCTTTACAACTGCAGCAAGCGCTCGCGCAGGAAGTTCACGAACCCTTGCACCGGCCGCGCCACCTGCCGGTGCTGCGGGTACACTGCCGACAGCTGCAAAGCTGGCGGCCGCCAGTCATCCAGCACCGTGACCAGGCGCCCATCGGCCAGCGCTTGCCCTACGATGAAGGTCGGCAGGTAAGTCACCCCCATGCCGGCAATCGCCGCGTCCCTTAGGATTTCACCATTGTTCGCGCGCATGCGCCCGGCCACCTGAATCGCCTGGGCCTTGCCAGCCTGCCGAAACTGCCACTGCACCTGCCGCGAATGCCCATACGGCAGGCAATCATGCCCGGCCAGGTCCTCCGGCTTGGCCGGCACACCGCGCGCCGCCAGGTAGCTCGGGCTCGCGCAGTACACCCGCTGCACATCGGCGATGCGCCGGGCGATCAGGCTGGAGTCCTCCAGCGCGCCAATCCGCAACGCCAGGTCATAGCCTTCGCCGATCAGGTCCACCGCCCGGTCACTGAGGTCCACCTCCACATCCACCTGCGCATGCAACTGCAGAAACTCGGTCAGCAAACAGCCCAGGTGCGCCATGGCGAACGACAATGGCGCGCTCAGGCGCAAGGTGCCGCGCAAGGCCTGGGCCTGGCCGCTGATGTCGTGCTCCACCTGCTGCACTTCACCCAGCAGGCGCATGGCCGACTGGTAGTACTGCTGCCCCAGCGGCGTGGCATCCAGGCGCCGGGTGGAGCGGTTGAGCAGGCGCACGCCCAGGCGCGCTTCGAGTTGCATCAGGCGCCGGCTCACCGATTGCTTGGACATCCCCAGGCGGTCGGCGGCGGCAGTAAAACTGCCGGCCTCCATCACCTGGGCAAAGATTCGCATGTCTTCGTAGGGGTTCATTGTCTCGCTCTTGGTGACAGTAAAACGCTTTATAGCGGCTTTTTCCCACGAGCGCACCTGCCTAATCTACGCACAGGTCGCAGCGATGGCCGAGCAGGCCAGGCAAGACGACCATTCCCGACACTTGCACAGAAAAGGATTCGCCCATGAACATTGTCCACAAAACACTCACCGCCTCGCTTCTGGCGCTGTCCGTTTCCAGCGCGTTCGCAGCGGGAAGCCCAGGCGTGGAGCAACGCACCCAGGCCTTCCTCGAAGCCCTGGAGCAAGGCGGCGGCAAGCCACTGGAGCAACTCAGCCCGAAAGATGCGCGCGCGGTGCTGACCGGCGCCCAGGCCTCGGTCAAGGTTGACCTCTCCGGGATCGAGGTGAAGGAACGCACCATCGAGGCCGACGGCCAGTCGATCAAGCTGCAGGTGGTTCGCCCGGCCAATGTCAAAGGGGCGTTGCCGGTATTCATGTTCTTCCATGGCGGCGGCTGGGTGCTCGGTGACTTCCCGACCCACCAGCGGCTGATCCGTGACCTGGTGGTTGGCTCTGGGGCAGTGGCGGTGTATGTCGACTACACCCCGTCGCCGGAGGCGCACTACCCAACCGCGATCAACCAAGCCTATGCCGCGACCCGCTGGGTGGCCGAGCACGGCCAGCAGATCGGCGTGGATGGCAAGCGCCTGGGCGTGGCTGGCAACAGCGTCGGTGGCAACATGGCGGCGGTCGTGGCGCTGAAGGCCAAAGAAGCTGGCACCCCGGCCCTGCGCTTCCAGCTGTTGCTGTGGCCGGTGACGGACGCCAGCTTCGAAACCGCTTCGTACAAACAGTTTGCCGAAGGGCACTTCCTGACCACCGGCATGATGAAGTGGTTCTGGGACAACTACACCACGGATGCCAAGGCGCGGGAACAGATCTACGCCGCGCCGCTGCGGGCTACCACCGAACAGTTGCAAGGCTTGCCGCCAGCGCTGGTGCAAACAGCCGAGTTCGACGTGCTGCGTGATGAAGGTGAGGCCTATGCCCGCAAGCTGAATGCCGCCGGCGTGCCGGTGACCTCGGTGCGCTACAACGGCATGATCCATGACTACGGGCTGCTCAACCCGCTGAGCCAGGTACCGGCGGTCAAGGCGGCAATGCGCCAGGCTGGCGCCGAACTCAAAGCGCACCTGAACTGAGCCCATGACCGGAAGACCTGCCCAGGCCCAATCGAGATGTTGGCGCTCGGTCACCTGGGCTTGGACCGAATGCTGATAGAACTGCCAGTAGCCGCCACTTTTTTCCTGTGCGCAAATTGCACCAAAGCCCACGATAGCTATGCGTGCGGCTGTGCTACTCCACTCAGAAAAAGGTGCTCGCCAATGTGGACACGAATAGCCCTGTCGCTTCTAACCCTGGCAAGTTTGATCGGTTGCGTGTCGCACACGTCCCCTGTGCTGCCTGCCCGTCCGCCCGCGCAGACTCAGGCACTCACAAGCGCAACAGCCAAGTCACAGCAGTTGATCGAATTGAACAAGCGGGGTGAACAGGCGGTTATGCAACTGAAAGTCTGGTACGACTCGGTCACCGAAGACTGCGGTGGGCCTGACAAACCCAGCTACCTGTGCAGCGGTTTTGAAATGCGTGCCACCGGTTTCAGCCCAGAATCGCTACCTTGGGACCCGAGCCGCAAGCACTTGGATAAAGGCGCCATAGCGTTTTCCTGGGTGCGCCGTGACACCAACTTCGGCAGGGCGGCGGAACGCTTCAATGGTTATTTGTTCCCGCCGCTGCAGGCCATCCCGCACGGCAAGCTGCGCGAGCTCGAAGTACTGTGCACCTTCCCCATCGATGGTGGCACGGACAACCGCGAAACCGCGCAGGGGTGCGGCCCGCATGATGGGTTTGAGAGCACCACGGATGCGTGCCAGAAGGTCGGCGTGAAGGATGCCGAAGCGTGGTTGGCAACGTACAGCGAAGATGACATCAGAAAATCAAGAGTCTGCGGGTGGGACCTTCGCGAAGCACCCGCGAACATGAGGGCCCGGTGGTTCGAGATGCCGATAAAAGTCAGGGCAGGTTTGAGCGCCGATGCGTGGATGGGCTACAACGAGATTTTGCTCCCAGCCTGGCAAGTCGGCGTGGGCGCCGACTTGCCTGTTTTCGCATTTTTCTATGTCGAGGGTCAGACGCAGGCTGGCTTGCTGGCGCAGTTCGACCAGTTCCGGTATCACGCAGCGTATGGCCAGGCGGTGCCTGTAATCCGAATCAAGCTGCCCACGGCGAAGGATCAGGTTATGCAGCTAACCTACGATGAGCAAGACCAAGCGGTAGGTCGCCCCATCGTGACTTCGGAGGTCGATTTCGAGTCCGAGCAGGTCGGTGACCGCAAGGAATTCAAGGTTGACCAGACGACATTCAAACTACATGGCACGGGAGGGATCAGCGACGATTCGCACAGCGGCGATGGAAGCGCCATAAAGGCAAAACATCTTACGTTCGACGGTTCAACCGAAATTCTGCTGCCTGGCACAGGTACCCGCCGCGTAAGTTACGACTGGGGGTGCAGTGATCTATGTACCAGAGATCTCACCTTTACGGACAACCACAAACGGCTGAGTGACCGTGAAGGTATGCATTATGGGTCCGATGAGCTAACGGTGAACGGCCCGGAAATCCTGCACCTTCACATGGTTGAAGACGGCGAAAATCCGCGCATGGTCATCGACAACGTGCACGTTACGCAAGCGCCTTGAGCTTCTGTTTTGCCAGTAGTGCCCCTATCGCCGGCTCGCCGGCGTCAGGGGCATCAACCAACACTCACGGCCCCACCCCTTCAACGATGATCACCTCGGCCTTCGCTACCCCTTGGCGATGGCTGCACGCCTCCTGGTACAGCTCAGACCGGTAACACGCCACCGCCTGCGCGTAGGAATCGAATTCGATCACCACGCTACGCTGAGGTGTGGGCCGCCCTTCCAGCGCCTCGCTGCGCCCGCCACGGGCCAGAAAGCGGCCACCGAACGCCTGGAAGGCAGCCGGGGCGCGTTGGGTGTATTGCTGGTACTGCTCCGGGTCGGTCACGTCCACATGGGCGATCCAATAGGCCTTCATGCACTTTCTCCTGATTCGTCGATATTTGTGTATGATGGTATACCATAAAAATGACACCACCACAGCGAGCGTGCAACATGGCTTTCAACACCATCGAGGAACTTCTCGAGGACTACCGGCAAGGCAAGATGGTCCTGCTGGTGGATGACGAGGACCGCGAAAACGAAGGCGACCTGCTGATAGCCGCCGAGCGTTGCGACGCTCAGGCCATCAACTTCATGGCCCGCGAAGCGCGGGGCCTGATCTGCCTGACCCTGACCGACGATCACTGCCAACGCCTGGGGCTGGAGCAGATGGTACCGGCCAACGGCAGTGTGTTCAGCACCGCGTTCACCGTGTCGATCGAGGCTGCCACGGGCGTCACTACCGGCATCTCTGCCGCCGACCGGGCACGTACCGTGGCCGCCGCCATGGCCCCCACGGCCCGCCCCGAAGACCTGGTCCAACCCGGCCATATATTCCCCCTGCGTGCCCGCGAAGGCGGCGTGCTGACCCGCGCCGGCCACACCGAAGCGGGTTGCGACCTTGCGCGCCTGGCCGGCTTCAGCCCGGCCTCGGTGATCGTCGAAGTGCTCAACGACGACGGCACCATGGCGCGTCGCCCGGACCTAGAGGTGTTCGCTGCACGGCATGGCATCAAGATCGGTACCATCGCCGACCTGATCCACTACCGCCTGAGCACCGAGCAGACCATCAAGCGCATCGGCGAACGTGAACTGCCGACCGTGCATGGCACCTTCCGCCTGGTCACCTATGAAGACCGCATCGAAGGTGGCGTGCACATGGCCATGGTAATGGGCGACATCCGCCGCGAGCAGCCAACCCTGGTCAGGGTGCATGTGATCGACCCCCTGCGCGACCTGGTTGGTGCCGAGTACGCCGGCCCCGCCAACTGGACCCTGTGGGCGGCACTGCAGAAGGTGGCCGAGGAAGGCAGCGGCGTGGTGGTGGTCCTGGCCAACCATGAATCCTCGCAGGCATTGCTGGAGCGGGTACCACAGCTGACCCAACCGGTGCGGCCTTACCAGCGCGGGCAGTCCAAGGTGTACTCGGAAGTGGGCACCGGAGCACAGATTCTGCAGGACCTGGGGGTGGGCAAGCTGCGCCACCTGGGGCCGCCGCTGAAATATGCGGGGCTGGCGGGTTATGAGCTGGAGGTGGTGCAGAGCATTCCCTTTGAGCCAGGCCTGGTGGGCTGACGCAGTGCCTTTTAGGCGCGGCCTTGCGTCGCGCCTACAGAGGTTCGCGCAAGCATGCAGAGGACAGAGTGATGGCCGGTCGCCTCATACCTCTTGCCAAAAGTTTGGAATACCATAATATGATATCCCGTAGACCTTAAATCTGCTGGCCGGCATCCACAACGCCAGATGGCCATCGACACTTTGTTTTAGCTGCTCCCCGAACACTATTGGCGGGCGCACCACAAGCCCAGCCTCGAATAACAAAAGCAACGAGGGCGTAACCATGCTGTTGAGCAAACGTGTAACCGCAGTGCTGTCTGCCAGCCTGCTGACCCTGGCATGTCAGGCCGCCCAAGCCGCCGACAGCCTCAACTTCGTCAGCTGGGGCGGGACCACCCAGGACGCCCAGAAAGAAGCGTGGGCCGTTCCCTTCACCAAATCGACCGACATCAAGGTAGTCCAGGACGGCCCGACCGACTATGGCAAGCTCAAGGCCATGGTCGAGAGCGGTAACGTGCAATGGGACGTGGTCGACGTGGAAGCCGACTTTGCCCTGCGCGCCGCCAGCGAAGGCTTGCTCGAACCCCTCGATTTCACCCAGATCAAGCGCGACAAGATCGACCCACGCTTTGTGTCCGACCACGGTGTCGGCTCGTTCTTCTTCTCCTTCGTGCTCGGTTACAACGAAGGCAAGCTCGGTGCCAACAAGCCAGTCGACTGGGCCGCGCTGTTCGACACCAAGACCTACCCTGGCAAACGCGCCTTGTACAAATGGCCCAGCCCAGGCGTGCTGGAACTGGCCCTGCTGGCCGACGGTGTAGCCCCCGACAAGCTCTACCCGCTGGACCTGGACCGCGCCTTCAAGAAGCTCGACACCATCAAGAAAGACATCGTCTGGTGGGGCGGTGGCGCTCAGTCGCAGCAATTGCTGGCCTCTGGTGAAGCTGCGCTGGGCCAGTTCTGGAACGGCCGCGTCTACGCCCTGCAGCAAGACGGTGCCCCGGTGGGTGTGAGCTGGAAGCAGAACCTGGTCATGGCCGATTTCCTGGTCATCCCCAAGGGCGCCAAGAACAAGGACGCGGCCATGAAGTTCCTGGCCAACGCCAGCAGCGCCGAAGGCCAGGCCGAGTTCGCCAACAAGACCGCCTACGCGCCGGTCAACGTCGACAGCGTGGCCAAGCTGGACAAGGACCTTGCACCCAACCTGCCTACCGCCCATGCCCAGGACCAGGTCACCCTCGACTTCGCCTACTGGGCCAAGAACGGCCAGGCCATCGCCGCGCGCTGGAATGAGTGGTTGGTCAAATGAAAGTCGCCATCAACGCCCTGCATAACGCCCAAGGTGCCCCCACGGGGGCTGGCGCTCCGGGCACCGTACCGCGCCGCGTGGGCCTGAGCCAGCGCTGGAAAGGCAGCCGCAACCTGCTGCCGGCCTTGCTGTTCCTGGGTCTGTTCTTTTTCGCCCCGCTGATCGGCCTGTTGCTGCGCGGGGTACTGGAACCAACGCCCGGGCTGGGCAACTACGAGCAGCTGTTCGCCAACTCGGCTTACGCACGGGTGCTGTTCAACACCTTCTCGGTGGCCGGTGTGGTCACCCTGATCAGCGTGCTGCTGGGGTTCCCGCTGGCGTGGGCCATCACCCTGGTGCCCAAAGGCTGGGGCCGCTGGCTGCTGAACATCGTGCTGCTGTCGATGTGGACCAGCCTGCTGGCACGCACCTACTCGTGGCTGGTGCTGCTGCAGAGTTCGGGGGTAATCAACAAGGCGTTGATGGGCATGGGCATCATCGATGCCCCGCTGGAGATGGTGCATAACCTGACCGGTGTAGTGATCGGCATGAGCTACATCATGATCCCGTTCATCGTGCTGCCGCTGCAGGCGACCATGCACGCCATCGACCCGATGGTGCTGCAGGCAGGCTCGATCTGTGGCGCCAGCCCGTGGACCAACTTCTGGAAGGTGTTCCTGCCACTGTGCCGCTCGGGGCTGTTTTCCGGGGCGCTGATGGTGTTCGTGATGTCGCTCGGTTACTACGTCACCCCGGCACTGCTGGGCGGGGCGCAGAACATGATGCTGCCGGAATTCATCATCCAGCAGGTGCAGTCGTTCCTCAACTGGGGCCTGGCCAGCGCCGCCGCCGCACTGCTGGTGTTGATCACCCTGGTGCTCTTCTACCTGTACCTGAAGCTGCAGCCGGAGTCCCCGGTTGGCAACCCGAGGTAAACCGCCATGCTCCTTTCCCCCAATGCCATGGGCCGCCCGCTGCGCACAGGCCTGTACCTGACCACCGGGGTGATCGCAGCCTTCCTGCTGCTGCCGGTAGTGTTCATCGTGTTGCTGTCGTTCGGGTCGTCGCAGTGGCTGGTCTTCCCGCCGCCCGGCTGGACCCTCAAGTGGTACGGCCAGTTCTTTTCCAACCCCGAGTGGATGGAGGCTGCACTGGCCAGCTTCAAGGTGGCCGTGCTGACCACCGTTGCGGCGGTGCTGCTGGGGTTACCCAGCGCGTTCGCCCTGGTGCGTGGCCGCTTCCCGGGCCGTGAACTGCTGTACGGGCTGTTCACCATGCCAATGATCGTGCCGCTGGTGATCATTGCGGTGGCGGTGTACGCGCTGTTCCTCAAGCTGGGCTATACCGGCACGCTGTTCGCGTTCGTGGTCAGCCATGTGATCGTCGCCCTGCCCTTCACCATCATTTCGATCATCAACTCGCTGAAGCTGTTCGACCAGTCGATCGAGGATGCCGCCGTGATCTGCGGCGCGTCGCGCCTGCAGGCGATCTTCAAGGTCACCTTCCCGGCCATTCGCCCAGGGATGATTGCCGGGGGCCTGTTCGCCTTCCTGGTGTCCTGGGATGAGGTGGTACTGAGCGTGATGATGGCCAGCCCCGACCTGCAGACCTTGCCAGTGAAGATGTGGACCACCCTGCGCCAGGACCTGAGCCCGGTGATCGCCGTGGCCTCGACCTTGCTGATCGGCCTTTCGTTGCTGGTCATGTTCATTGCCGCCGCCTTGCGCCGGCGCACCGAAAACGCCTGAGCGCGGAGATAACAACAATGAGTGCAGTGATCAAAGACAACGCGCACGGCAAGACCCTGGTCAGCCTGCGTGGCCTGAACAAGCACTACGGCGACTTCACCGCCGTGGACAACCTCGACCTGGAGATCCAGGACGGCGAGTTTCTGACCTTTCTCGGCTCCAGCGGCTCGGGCAAGTCCACCACCCTGTCGATGCTGGCCGGTTTCGAAACGCCGAGCAGCGGCGAGATCCTGGTCGACGGCCAGTCGCTGGTCAACGTGCCGCCGCACAAGCGTGATATCGGCATGGTGTTCCAGCGTTACTCGTTGTTCCCGCACCTGAACGTGCGCGACAACATCGCCTTTCCGCTGGCCATTCGCAAACTCAATGCGGGCGAAACCAGCAAGCGCGTCGATGCCATGCTCAAGCTGGTGCAACTGGAACAGTTCGCCCACCGCAAGCCGTCGCAGATGTCCGGCGGCCAGCAGCAACGTGTGGCGATTGCCCGCGCGTTGGTGTACGAGCCACGCATTCTGCTGATGGACGAGCCGCTCGGGGCCTTGGACAAGAAGCTGCGTGAAGACCTGCAGGACGAGCTGCGTCAGCTGCACCGCCGCCTCGGCATCACCATTGTCTACGTGACCCACGACCAGGAAGAGGCCATGCGCCTGTCGCAGCGCATTGCCATTTTCAGCCACGGCAAGATCGTTGGCCTGGGCACCGGCTACGACCTGTACCAGAACCCGCCGAATGCGTTTGTGGCATCGTTTCTGGGCAACTCCAACTTCCTGCGGATCAAGGCCAGCAGTAACGGCGCAGCCAGCTTCGAAGGCCAGCCGGTGGCCATCCGCCTGACCCCGGGGCTGGCAGCCTCGCAGGATGCGCTGATCATGGTCCGCCCGGAAAAAGCCCTGGCCCTGACTGCCGAGCAAGCCGCGCGCCAGCCGCTGCCGGCAGGCTGGAACGAGGTCAGCGCCAAGGTTGGCGAGGTACTGTTCCTGGGGGAAAGCCAAACCTGCCATGTGGTCACTGCTGGTGGTACCGAACTGACGGTCAAGGCACTGTCTGCAGCGGGTATGCCGATGCAGCCAGGGGACAGCGTGAAGGTGCGCTGGGCAGTGGCAGATGCCTGCATCTACACCGAATGGGCCGAGAGCGACCTGAGCAAATCGGCCGGCGCGCATTGAGACCGCCAGGGCCGCCTTGCGGCCCATCGCCGGCAAGCCGGCTCCCACAGGGATCGCATCAGGGCTGACAGGCGCTGAAGATGCTGCGGCTACCTTTGCCAGAAACCATAGAATCTCCCACAACGTACAGCACAGGTCTTGAGAACATTGCTATCGGTGTGGGAGCCGGCTTGCCGGCGATGGGCTGCACAGCAGCCTCGACAGCCTCAAGCCCATTGACTGTCACATTATCATCACGCCCCTGTCGTAATCTGCCGGCCAACTCTATGCCACAGGGCCACCCGGCATGCCGCGCCTGCTTGTGCTACTGCTCACCGTGCTACCACTGACCACCGTGGCTGAACCCGTTCATTTGCGTGTGCAAGGCTCCAATACCATCGGCGCAGCCCTGCTGCCGGCGCTGGTCGAGGGCCAGCTCCGTGCGCAGCAAGCCAGCGCGATCCAACGGCAAGCCGGCAAGCTGCCCAACGAAACCGTGATCACGGCCCGCGACACGCAGGGCCAACCGGTACGCATCGACATCGCTGCCCACGGTTCCAGCACCGGCTTCACCGCCCTGGTTGAGGGCGAGGCCGACCTGGCCGCCGCCTCACGGCCGATCAACGACAACGAAGTACTCCAGTTGCGAGCGTTGGGCGACCTGCGTGCTGCCGCTTCCGAGCAAGTCATTGCCCTGGATGGCGTGGCGGTCATTGTCCACCCCGACAACCCGCTGCCGCAGCTCAGCACAGGGCAACTGGCGCAAGTTTTCTCTGGTCAGATCCAGCGTTGGGAAGAATTGGGCATTTCCGGCGGGGCCATTCACCTGTACGCCCGTGACGACCGCTCCGGCACCTTTGAAACCTTCAAGGCACTGGTACTGGCGCCACAGCACGCGGCACTGTCAGCCCAGGCCCGGCGCTTCGAATCCAGTGACGAACTGGCCGCAGGGGTGAGCACCGACCGCCAGGCCATTGGCTTCAGTAGCCTGGCCGCCATTCACGGGGCCAAGGTGCTGGCGGTGGCTGAAGGGGACGCCCCGGCCATGCTGCCAGCGCGCGCCCTGGTGGCCAGCGAGGACTACCCCCTGTCACGGCGCTTGTACTTCTATCTGCCGGCCAACCCCAAACCACCCGCCAAAGCCCTCGCGGACTTCGCCCAAAGCCCGGCAGGCCAGGCCATCGTCGCCCAGCAAGGGTTCGTTTCGCAGCAGATACAGGCCCTGCCAGTGCCACCACAAGCAGGCATGCCGCCGCGCTACCGCAACCTGGCCAAGCAGGCACAACGGCTGAGCGTGAACTTTCGCTTTCAGGCAGGCAGCGCCAACCTCGACAACAAGGCCCTGCGTGATGTGCGAAGGGTCGCCGATTACCTGCACCAGGCCGGCAAGCTACAAGGCAAGACAGTGCTGGTTGGCTTCGGCGACCCCAAGCTGACCCCAGGCCGCGCTGCGCTGCTGTCGCGCTTGCGGGCGCAGGCGGTGCGCCGCCAGTTGGCACGTAACGGCGTCGCAGTGCTGCAGGTGACCGGCATGGGCGCTGAATTGCCTGTGGCCGGCAACGAACGTGAACAAGGGCGGCTGCACAACCAGCGTGTGGAGGTGTGGGTGTACTGAGCAACAGGGTGATGCTGTTCACGGCCGCCTGGCAAACAAATGTAACAGCTCCGGATTCGGCAGCGCAGGCAAACAGGTCTAGCCTTAACCCTATGTGATACCGGGCCCCTCTGACGGCTGCCACGCCGTGATGTCGGATCACTGTTGCCACGCAACGTCGACATTCAAGGAGGGGCTCATGACAGCTCTACAGGCGTTTCTCACCACCCCGTTCCTCGGTACCAGCACCTGGTTGTGGCTGGTGTTCATGGCCATTGTCATCGGCCTGCTGGTACTCGACCTCGGCATACTGCACCGTCACGAACGTGAAATCGGCATGCGCGAAAGCCTGCTGTTGTACTCCGGCTACTTCAGCATCGGCGTGCTGTTCGGCGGTTGGGTCTGGTTCCAGCTAGGCGCGCAATCGGCGCTGGAGTTCTACACCGGCTTCCTGGTCGAGCAATCGCTGTCGATGGACAACGTGTTCGTCATGGCCATGATTTTCAGCTATTTCGCCATCCCCCGCCGTTACCAGCACCGCGTGCTGTTCTGGGGCATCCTCGGGGTGGTGATCCTGCGCGCGATCATGATCGGGGTGGGTGCAGCACTGGTGCAGAACTTCGCCTGGGTGCTGTACCTCTTCGGGGCCTTCCTGCTGTTCACCGGGGTGAAGATGGCGCTGGCCAAAGAAGACAGCCATCCAGACCTGGCCAACAACCCAATCCTCAAGTTCGTGCGCCGGCACCTGCGGGTGACCGACGAGATCCATGGCTCGCACTTCTTTGTCCGCCAGACACCTCCGGGGCAGAACAAGGCCCTGCGCCATGCAACGCCGCTGTTCCTGGCACTGGTGCTGATCGAGCTGGCCGACCTGGTGTTCGCAGTGGACAGCGTACCCGCGATCTTCGCCATCACCCAGGACCCGTTCATTGTCTACACCTCGAACATCTTTGCCATTCTTGGCCTGCGCTCGCTGTACTTTGCGTTGTCGGCGCTGATGCACCGGTTCGTATACCTCAAGTACGCATTGGCGCTGGTGTTGATCTTCATCGGCTGCAAGATCTTCTACCATGGCATGGTCGGCAAGGTGCCGGCGTTGCTGTCGTTGGGTGTGACGTTCGGGCTGTTGCTGGGTGGGGTGGTGATTTCGCTGCTCAAGACGCGGGGGCAGAAGCCGGCTGTGGTGGATCAGCCGCCGGCACACGATACCCCCCAAGCCAATGCCGGCCACAAAGAGTAGGCCTGACGAGAATCAGCCTGCCTCACCGCCCGCTGCGCAACATCTCTGCCGGCACATACTTGCCAATCTCATACTTGCCGATCGCCGCCCGGTGCACTTCATCGGGCCCGTCGGCCAGGCGCAGGGTGCGTTGCATGGCGTACATGTACGCCAGCGGAAAATCGCCGCTCACCCCTGCCCCGCCATGCAGCTGGATCGCCCGGTCGATCACCTTCAGCGCCACGTTCGGCGCCACCACCTTGATCTGCGCGATCTCGCTGCGCGCGACCTTGTTGCCGACCGTGTCCATCATGTACGCCGCTTTGAGCGTGAGTAGCCGGGCCATGTCGATTTCCATGCGCGAATCGGCAATCTTGTCGACGTTGCCCCCCAGGCGTGCCAGAGGCTTGCCGAAGGCGGTGCGCGCAACCGAGCGCTTGCACATCAGCTCCAGCGCCCGTTCGGCCATGCCGACAGAACGCATGCAGTGGTGGATACGCCCAGGGCCCAGACGCCCCTGGGCGATCTCGAAGCCGCGGCCCTCGCCGAGGATCACGTTTTCGTAAGGCACCCTTACGTTCTCGAACAGCACCTCGGCGTGGCCATGCGGGGCATCGTCGTAGCCGAATACCGGCAGCGGGCGAACAATCTTCACACCAGGCGTATCGGTTGGCACCAATACCATCGAGTGCTGCTGGTGACGCGGGCTTTCCGGATTGGAGAGGCCCATGAAGATCATCACCTTGCAGCGCGGGTCGCACGCACCAGACGTCCACCATTTGCGCCCGTTGATCACCCACTCGTCACCGTCACGCACCGCGGTCGCGACCATGTTGGTCGCGTCCGAGGAAGCCACATCCGGTTCGGTCATGGCGAAGGAGGAACGAATCTCGCCCCGCAGTAGCGGCTCCAGCCACTGGCGTTTCTGCGCCTGGCTGCCGTAGCGCACCAGCACCTCCATGTTGCCGGTATCCGGGGCCGAACAGTTGAACGGCTCCGGGCCGAGCAGTGAGCGGCCCATGATTTCGGCCAGCGGCGCGTACTCCAGGTTGCTCAGGCCAGCGCCGTACTCCGACTCGGGCAGGAACAGGTTCCATAGCCCCTCGGCGCGGGCCTTGGCCTTGAGCTCTTCCATGATCGCGGTGGGCTGCCAGCGGTCACCCTCGGCGACCTGGCGATCAAACACCGCCTCGGCGGGGTAGACATAAGCATCCATGAACGCGGTGACACGCTCGCGCAGTGCCTGGACCTTGGGCGAATAGGCGAAATCCATCGGGGTTACCTTCACGGTTCGAAGAACATGGCCAGAGCCTAGAGCAGCGCAATCCGATCCACCTAGTCTATTTTCAGCGTGTATGAACATTCATAACCGATATATGATCGGCAGATAACTCCAACAAAGAGCGGCGCCCATGAACCTCAGCAAGGTCGACCTCAACCTGTTCATCGTGTTCGATGCGATCTACACCGAAGCCAACCTCACCCGCGCCGGGCAGATTGTCGGCATCACCCAGCCGGCGGTGTCCAACGCACTGTCGCGCCTGCGCGAAACCTTCAACGACCCGCTATTCGTGCGCACTGCGCAAGGCATGGTGCCCACGCCCATGGCGCAGAACATCATCGGCCCGGTACGCAACGCCCTGGCGCTGCTGCGCACCTCAGTACAGGAAAGCCGCATTTTCAACCCGCAACAGGCCAACAAAACCTTCCGTATCAGCATGACCGACCTGACCGAAGCGGTCATTCTGCCGCCCCTGTTCCAGCGGCTGCGCCGCCTGGCGCCGGCGGTGCTGATCGAGAGTTTCCTGTGCAAGCGCCGTGAAACCACCAAGGAGCTGGCCGCAGGCCGCCTGGATTTTGCCATCGACGCACCGTTGAACACCGACCCCCAGGTCCGCCACGTGAAGTTGATGCAGGACCGCTATGTCTGTGCCCTGCGCCAAAGCCACCCGCTGGCGGACAGCAAACTGACCCTCGACAGCTACCTGGGCATGACCCATATCCACATTTCCAGCCGCCGCAACGGCCTGGGGTATGTCGACCTGGCCTTGGGCAAGATGGGCGTGCAACGCAAGGTCGCCCTGCGCTCGCAGCACTACCTGATGGCCTCGCAAGTGTTGCAGCAGACCGACATGGCAATGACCGTCCCGGAGCGTTTCGCTCGCCGTCATCAGCTGCGCTACCACCCGTTGCCGGTGGAGGTCCCGGCCCTGGAAACCCACCTGTACTGGCACGAAAGCACCGACCAGGACCCGGCCAACCGTTGGATGCGCGAGCAGATCACCGAGCTGTGCCAACGTGTGGTAGCCGACGAAGAAAAAGCGCTTGAACCTGCCTAAAATGCGCGCTGAAACCGGTCGATGCGTATCACGATGTGCTGTGCGAAAGAATGAATCGAGAAAAATATTCTCCAAAAAGGCAATCAAATAGAACAAGCATGCAAATACGCCACAAATAGCTCAGCGGGAAGCGAAAAGCATCTTTCGGCCACACGATAGGCTGATGCCAACGATCGCCGACCCCACGGCGACAGACATGGACATGCCCCGATGCCTAACGCCCCGCTGTACTTCGATTACGCCGCCACTACCCCGGTCGATGACCGGGTGGTCGAAACCATGCTCGCCTGCCTTGGCCGCCAGGCCAACTTCGGCAACCCGGCCTCCAGTGGCCATGCCTACGGCCAGGCCGCCCGCAGTGTGGTGGACCAGGCCCGCCAGCAAGTGGCCGAGCGCATTGGCGCCCCGGCCCAAGCGCTGGTATGGACCTCTGGCGCCACCGAGTCGAACAACCTGGCGCTCAAAGGCGTTGCCAACGGCATCGACCACCCCGGGCACCTGGTCACCAGCCTGCTGGAACACAAAGCCGTACTCGACACCGTGGCCGAACTGGAGCGCCAAGGCTGGGCGGTCACGCGCCTGGCACCTGATGCCCGTGGCCTGATCCAGCCCGCGGCGGTACAAGCCGCGTTGCGCGCCGATACCCGCCTGGTATCGCTGATGGCCGTCAACAATGAACTGGGCACGGTCACCGACGTTGCCGCCATTGGCGAGTGCGTTCGCGCGCATGGCGCCCTGTTGCACGTGGACGCCGCACAGGCAGTGGGCAAACTGGCGATCGACCTGCGCGCGATGGCTGTCGACCTGATGTCGTTCTCGGCGCACAAGGTCTATGGGCCCAAAGGCATCGGCGCCCTGTACGTCGGGCCTCGCGCGCGCCCGGTACTGCGCGCACAGATCCACGGCGGTGGCCATGAGCTGGGCCTGCGCTCCGGGACCTTGGCCACCCATCAGATTGCCGGCATGGGCAGTGCGTTCGCCCTGGCCGGGCAGCCCGGCGACAGCGAGTACCTGCGCCTAGCGCAGCTGGCCACGCGGCTGCAGGAAGGCTTGCTGAAGTTGCCCGGGGTCAGCCTCAATGGCTGCGCCACGCAACGCATCCCGCACACCCTGAACCTGTGCATCGACAGCCCGGGCTTCAACAGTGCGGCGCTGGCCAGCGAACTGGCGTTGTCCACCACCTCGGCGTGCAACTCGGGCAGCAACATGGCGTCCCACGTGCTGCTGGCGCTGGGGCTGAATGAGCACCAGGCGCGCAACAGCGTGCGCCTTAGCATCGGCCGTTTCAGCACCGACGCCGAAGTCGACAAGGCGCTGGAGGTGTTTGCCAGGGTACTGGCTGCGGCGTCGGCAGCCTTGTGGTAACCCGCCTCTTGCGCGGGCCCTGTGGGAAATTCTATGGTTTCTGGCAAGGGTAGCCGCAGCATCTTCAGTGCCTGTGAGATCGAGCGCCGCCCGCGCGGCGCATCGCGAGCTGCGCTCGCTCCTACGTTTGTTTCGGGCCAGTAACC
>NZ_RHQO01000040.1:0-46314 GCF_003935475.1 Pseudomonas sp. p99-361
CAGCTGTCTCCAGTAGAGTATGAGAAACGCTATTTCCTGAGCTTGGAGAGTGTCTAGAAAACCAGGGGCGATTCACCATTTCACTACCACCGCCTCCAATTGAGGGAGCGTGAAACATGCATTCTTCTCCGAGTCGTAATCGCCACGCTGCTGGATATTCGAGAAGGTGGTACCCGGGAGGTTGTGGATAAGCCCCAGGTTCTGTGTGCTGAAAAAGCGTTCGACGGCACCTTTCCTTTGAGGGGCCCTTGAAGCGGGATACATGATCTCGATACCCAACTCGTTGAATCCCATGATGAGATCGCCCGCGTGAAATTCCGCTGCGTTGTCTGGGACTATTCGAGCCGGCAGCCCACGTGCCCACCATTCATTTCTCACTTTCGGAAAGCGCTTCAGCAATTCGGCTTTTGGACGGATTGAGCGTTCGATCACACGAAGCACGGTTTCCGTATTTGGCGCCGACAGGTGGAGCAAATATCCCATCACCATTCGAGAGAAGCGGTCGAGGACGATCGTCAGATAGGGGCGCCCAATGCACAGCCCCGAGGTTTCATCCACAAGCTGGACGTCCAACAAGGTGTGATCAATTTCCCAACGTTCCAAAATCTCATGGACACGTAGGACACCCGCCGCAACACGGTGCTTCTTGTCTGCTGCGTGTTTTCCGAGCCTCTCCTTATCCACAAGGTACGGATCCAGCTTGGCGATGTACCTTCGGACAGTCATTCCGCTTGGGATCTTGAGCTGATCCGAAGGCAAACGACTTTTGTTCCTCTCTTTTATCTGATCCTCGAATTCTGAAACGACCACGCTGACCGCTGGAATCGTATCCTGCAGGTAGGTTTTATTAATCACCCCTTCAAGAATAACTTCGAGCTCTCCCTGTATCGCGGCAGCCCGACCCTTTTTGGCATGCTGAGGGATAAGCTTTACTACGTTCTGGCCAATGTATTTGGCTGCCCAACGTCGAATAGTGGAAACCGAGGGTGCGCACGCATCCCCAATCTTTTTGGCGATATCTCTAAGCTTCTTGATCATGTCTTCGTCACCCGGTAGCTTGTATTTACCGCGCTTAGTTAGGTCGTCCAGATACTTGCGTCGACGCAATGCCTCATCTCCATGTTTTTTGGGGAAGCATGAAATATCTGGAGGGACGTTCCGCACATACGGAACCCTCCCAAGGTATGGCTGATCAGCGGAGATCTCGATCTCGCGCTTCTCGTAGGCCTCATAGAACTCCTTCTCGGATAGCTTCGTGGGCTCACCAAGCTCATCGAAAAAGAGCAGCTTCCGGTCAATAAGCCTCTTCTCAAGCACCATCAGTACGCCACGAACGATGACGACCAATTTCACCCTAAGGGAAAAGGTTTGCATGACGGTGCCCCCCTTGCAGGAAGACCGGGGAGTCAGTGTCAATTGACCTATCAAGGTCAATGCCCACCACCCCAAGGCCTAACAAGCGCCAGGCTTTCCCCTCACCAACCACGTAGAGCAGATCTGCAACGGTCATAGGCGGCCATTCGTTGAAGGTCGCCATTACCTCCTCCAACGCCTGATGCGAAAGCTCTGGACCGCGCCGGTGATACATCAGCCTTCTAAGATTGGTAGCCAGGGGTTCAGCTTCAATTAACTTTTCAGTGATCACCGAAAAGTTACGGGCAGTGGCGTTGAAGTAGCGCTCAGCGGCATCCAGTCGCTGCCTGACGCTGGCAATCTTCAGTCGGTCGTGAGGCTTCACTTCAAACCACCACTCGCGCCCATCCGCGAGGAAAACCTGTACGTCTGGGTAATATTTGAAGTAGCCCTGGAGCGATGGAACACGTTCCTCACTGGGCTGCGGGACGTAGCCGATGACCGCAGGAGACAGCTCAAGAAGCCGAAAAAGAGCGCCTTCGAGCTGGGACTCCCAGGGCACAGGCTTTTTATTTTTGAGCGATGGGAAGTAGCCGCGGTAATGGTTGGACCGCCGCGTGACCACCTTTCGTACTGTCATGAAACACCTCCGAAAATCTCGAAACGAGCGCCGACGCTGCGCCAAAAAATCAAGGCGCAGGGCGGGCGAAGTGAGGCCTTTCGACAGGCAACACTGTGCCGTCGAGTAACCTCGCTAAGGTCGAAAAAATGGGAGAGGATTGACAGTCGCTTCGAAAAAGCAGACATTGCGGGTTCTGAGGACGCAAGTCTGCTTCGCTAAGCGCGGTCAGTCCTCTCGGGATTGATCGCGTTTTTCTACATTTTCAGGTCTCCTTTTCTCTCATTGGTCATGACTCTCATGACTGATCAGAATCTAAAGCAATCGGCTTGCTCTCTTTATTTCTAAACGGCCACTTCGTGATCGCTGGAGCAATTTGGATCAGGTCTGAAGCTCTCGCTTCAAACAGCTGATTTGGCTGAAAATCTTCAGTGCAAAGCGGAAAAGTTGGTCATAGATCTTATTCCAACATCCCTTCGAAATCTACAAAAAATCCAAAATGGCAACTTCCACCAAATTCCATTTCCATACTAAATTGTTCAAATTAATACTTAACACGTACGCTTAATTAACTATTAAGGTGTTCAAATATTAGTTTTAAAGTCCTCTCAATCTCTCTGCTGCTCAGATCCGCCCGCCGACCCTCTCAGCACTTCCAGCGCCCCATCAAATCACTTCCTCAAATCCCCCCATCTGCATCATTTTCCAATGAGCGGAGTAGGGCGCCCCGGCAGGAATTCCAGGCAAAAAAAAGCCCGCGAAGGCGGGCTTGATGGTGACCGACAGGGGCCATGGTTGAAGCCCGGCCGGTCATCTATTTGTGAAAGCGTGCAGCTTTTCTGTGAACCTACAGCCGGTCAGAAGTCCAGGTTAGAAACCGACAGGGCATTGCTCTCGATGAAGTCACGGCGTGGTTCGACCGCATCACCCATCAGGGTGTTGAAGATCTGGTCGGCAGCGATGGCATCTTCGATGGTGACCTTGAGCATACGGCGCACGGTTGGGTCCATGGTGGTTTCCCACAGCTGCTCAGGGTTCATCTCACCCAGCCCTTTGTATCGCTGGATAGTATGCCGCTTGGTGCTTTCGTTCATCAGCCAGTCCAGCGCTTCCTTGAACTCGCTGACCGCCTTGCGGCGCTCGCCGCGCTGCACATAAGCCCCTTCGCCCAGCAGGGTAGAAAGGTTGGCCCCCAGCTTCACCACCGTACGGTAGTCGTTGCTGCCAAAGAAGTCGCGGTTGAACGTGACGTAGCTGGCCAGGCCGTGGGAGGTCACTTCCACTTCCGGCAGCCACACATTGCGCTCTTTGTCTTCGCGCAGGCTGGCCTGATAAGCAAGACCGGACTTCTGGCTGTTGCTCAGGCGCGCCTGGAACTTCACCAGCCAGGCTTGCATCGCAGCATGATCGCCCAATTGCTCGACGGTCACTTCCGGCAGGTAGATGAAATGCTCGGTGATGTTTTCTGGGTACAGGCGCGACAGACGCTTGAGCGTTTTCATCACGCCGCGGAATTCGTTGACCAGGTTTTCCAGTTGTACACCGGCAACCGCTGGCGCCGACTCGTCCAGGTGCAGGCTGGCATCTTCCAGGGCCGACTGGGTCATGTACTCTTCCATGGCCTCGTCGTCTTTGATGTACTGCTCCTGCTTACCTCGCTTGACCTTGTACAGCGGCGGCTGAGCAATGTAGATGTAGCCGCGCTCCACAAGCTCCGGCAATTGGCGGAAGAAGAAGGTCAGCAACAAGGTACGGATGTGCGAACCGTCAACGTCAGCATCGGTCATGATGATGATGTTGTGATAACGCAATTTATCGATGTTGTACTCTTCGCGGCCAATGCCACACCCCAGCGCCGTGATCAGCGTGCCTACTTCCTGGGACGAGATCATCTTGTCGAAGCGCGCCTTCTCGACGTTGAGGATCTTCCCCTTCAGCGGCAAGATCGCCTGGGTACGGCGGTTACGGCCCTGCTTGGCGGAGCCACCTGCGGAGTCACCCTCCACCAGGTACAGCTCAGAAAGGGCAGGGTCCTTTTCCTGGCAGTCCGCCAATTTGCCCGGCAAGCCGGCAATGTCCAACGCGCCCTTGCGACGGGTCATTTCACGGGCTTTGCGGGCCGCTTCCCGAGCACGCGCAGCGTCGATCATCTTGCCAACGACGGCCTTGGCCTCGTTGGGGTTCTCCAGCAGGAAATCGGCAAAATACTTGTTCATTTCCTGCTCAACGGCGGTTTTCACCTCCGAGGAAACCAACTTGTCTTTGGTCTGTGAGCTGAACTTAGGGTCCGGGACCTTCACCGAAATGATCGCGGTCAGGCCTTCACGGGCATCGTCGCCAGTGGTGGCTACCTTGTTCTTCTTCGCCAGACCTTCCTGCTCGATGTAGTTGTTAAGGCTACGGGTCAGCGAGGAACGGAAGCCCACCAGGTGGGTACCACCATCACGCTGCGGAATGTTGTTGGTGAAGCACAGCAGGTTTTCGTTGAAGCTGTCATTCCATTGCAGGGCAACTTCAACGCCGACGCCATCCTCGCGCTGCACATTGAAGTGGAACACCTGGTTGTTGACCGGAGTCTTGTTGGTGTTCAGGTACTCAACGAACGCTCGCAGGCCACCTTCGTATTTGAAGAACTCTTCCTTACCACTGCGTTCGTCCTTCAGCAGAATGCCGACGCCCGAGTTGAGGAACGACAGTTCGCGAATCCGCTTGGCCAGGATGTCCCAGCTGAAATGGATGTTCTTGAAGGTTTCAGCCGAAGGCTTGAAATGGATATGGGTGCCCGTGGTTTCGCTGTCACCCACAACCGCCATCGGCGCTTGTGGAACACCATGAACGTAGGTCTGTTCCCAGATCTTGCCGCTGCGGCGAACGGTCAATACCAGCTTCTCGGAGAGGGCGTTTACAACCGAAACCCCAACACCGTGCAAACCGCCGGAGACCTTATAGGAGTTATCGTCAAACTTACCGCCGGCGTGCAGGACGGTCATGATGACCTCAGCGGCGGAAACACCTTCTTCTTTATGCACATCGACCGGAATGCCGCGACCGTTGTCGCGAACACTGATGGATTCGTCCGGGTGAATAATGACAGTGATGTCATCGCAGTGACCGGCGAGGGCTTCGTCGATCGAGTTGTCGACCACTTCGAAGACCATGTGGTGCAGGCCGCTACCATCATCGGTGTCGCCAATGTACATGCCGGGACGCTTGCGTACGGCATCCAAACCTTTCAGCACCTTGATGCTGGAGGAGTCGTACGTTTGATTTTCGCTCATGCCTTCACTCCCGATGGTCGTGGGTCTGGGTGATACGGCCTTGTTCCACGTGGAACAAAGCAACTGGCGTTTCCGTCTGCCAGCCTTCCCTCAGTAATTCGTGATCTACACAGGTGATGAACACCTGGCAGCGTAATTCTTCAAGCAAGCGGCACAGAGCGCGGCGGTGCTGGTCGTCGAGTTCGGACGGCAAGTCATCCACGAGATAAATACAGTGACCGCGGCGAGCCTGGCTGACGAGGTGGCCTTGGGCAATGCGCAGTGCGCACACCACGAGCTTTTGTTGACCACGCGACAAAATGTCGGCTGCATTATTGGCAGCCAGGCGAAGACGCAAATCAGCGCGCTGCGGACCGGCTTGGGTATGGCCTATCTGCTGATCGCGAAGGAGAGAGGAGGCGAGTACTTCTTGCAGTTCCCGGTCCTTGTCCCAGCCTCGATAGTAGCTCAGGGTCAACCCGTCCAGTTCGACCAGTTCGCTCAGGGTTCGCTCGAAGACGGGCTTCAAGGCCTTGATATAGTTGCGACGGTATTCATCTATTTCCGCACTGGCCAGGCACAGTTCCCGGTCCCAGGCGGCTTGCGAAGCTGGGTCAAGTGTACCATGCCGCAACCATGAGTTCCGCTGCCGCAGCGCCTTCTGCAGCCGTTGCCAAGCGGGTAGGAAGCGAGGTTCCACGTGGAACACTCCCCAATCCAGGAACTGGCGACGAATTTTTGGTGCGCCCTCTAGCAGCCGAAAGCTGTCCGGGTTGATGAGCTGCAACGGCAGCAGCTCTGCCAACTGCGCAGCGCTACGGGCGTTCTGCCCATCGATGCGAATGGTAAAGTCCCCCTGGCGCTCGCGGGACACACCGAGGTTACTGGTGCCGCCCTCCGTCAATTGCACCTCACCAAACACGGTACAGGCAGCCTGTTCGTACTGTATGACCGGGTTCAAACGGGTGCTGCGGAATGAGCGCGCTAATCCAAGTAAATGCACGGCTTCCAGCACACTGGTCTTGCCACTGCCGTTGGCGCCGTAAAGGATATTGATGCGGGGGGAGGGTGAGAGCGTCACCGGGTGCAGGTTGCGCACCGCGGTGACCATGATACGTCGAAGAGACATGTCGCCTGCTACAGGTTACAGGCGCATCGGCATGACAACGTAGGAAGAATCATCATTCCCGGCTTCCTGCAGCAGCGCACTGCTGTTGGAGTCAGACAGGATCAGACGAACTTGCTCAGTGGTCATCACGCCCAGCACATCCAGCAGGTAGCTGACGTTGAAGCCGATTTCCAGCGAGCTACCATCGTAGTCCACACTGATTTCTTCTTCCGCCTCTTCCTGCTCGGGGTTATTGGCCTGAATCTTCAATTGGCCAGCAGCCAGCTGCAGGCGAATACCGCGGTACTTCTCGTTGGAAAGAATCGCGGTACGGCTGAATGCCTCACGCAACGCCTGACGATCGCCAACCACCACCTTGTCGCCGCCTTTGGGCAATACGCGCTCATAGTCGGGGAATTTGCCGTCTACCAGCTTGGAGGTAAAGGTGAACTCGCCAGTGGTCGCGCGAATGTGGTGCTGGCCGAGCACGATGCTGACCATGCCTTCTGGATCGGTCAGCAAGCGCGCCAACTCCAGGATACCTTTGCGGGGCACGATGACCTGGTGACGGTCGTCTTGCTCGATGGGCGCCGTCATGGAGCACAGGGCCAGGCGGTGACCGTCGGTAGACACTGCACGCAGGGTGTTGCGGGAAACCTCAAGCAGCATGCCGTTGAGGTAGTAGCGCACATCCTGCTGAGCCATGGCGAAGCTGGTACGCTCGATCAAGCGGCGCAGCTTGCTCTGCTCCAGGTTGCAGGTCAGCGAACCCGGGCCTTCTTCCACTGTGGGGAAGTCGTTGGCAGGCAGGGTGGACAAGGTGAAACGGCTACGGCCGGCCTTGAGCAACAGTTTCTGCTCGTCGACTTTGATATCGATCAGGGCGTCATTGGGCAGGCTTTTGCAGATGTCCATCAGCTTGCGCGCCGGGACAGTGATCTCGCCAGGCTCAGCCGGCTCTTCCAGTTGCACGCGGCCTACCAGTTCGACTTCCAGGTCGGTACCGGTCAACGACAGTTGCTGGCCTTGCACGACCAGCAACACGTTGGACAGGACCGGCAAGGTCTGACGGCGCTCGACGACACCGGCGACCAGTTGCAGGGGTTTCAACAGGGCTTCGCGTTGAATGGTGAAATGCATGGTCTAGTCCCTTGCCTTCAATTAGCTGCGCACACGGCCATCAGGTCGTCAGCGTTCGCAGCAGGTTCTTGTAGTCCTCGCGGATATCCGCGTCGGATTCCTTCAATTCGTTGATCTTGCGACAGGCGTGCAGCACGGTCGTATGGTCGCGCCCGCCAAACATGTCGCCGATTTCCGGCAAGCTATGGTTGGTCAGCTCTTTGGACAGCGCCATGGCCACCTGGCGAGGGCGCGCCACGGAACGCGAGCGTCGCTTGGACAGCAAATCGGAGATCTTGATCTTGTAGTATTCGGCGACGGTACGCTGAATGTTATCCACACTGACCAGCTTGTCCTGCAGGGCCAGAAGGTCCTTCAGCGATTCGCGGATCAGCTCGATGGTGATATCGCGCCCCATGAAATGCGAGTGAGCGATCACCCGCTTCAGCGCACCTTCCAGTTCGCGAACGTTGGAACGGATACGCTGGGCGATGAAGAACGCTGCATCATGCGGCAGTTCGACCTTGGCCTGGTCAGCCTTCTTCATGAGGATGGCTACACGCGTCTCCAGCTCTGGCGGCTCTACGGCAACCGTGAGGCCCCAGCCAAAGCGCGACTTCAAGCGCTCTTCCAGGCCTTCGATCTCTTTGGGGTAGCGGTCGGAGGTCAGGATGACCTGCTGGCCACCCTCAAGCAGCGCGTTGAAGGTGTGGAAGAATTCTTCCTGGGAGCGCTCCTTGCGGGCAAAGAACTGGATATCGTCAATCAGCAGCGCATCTACCGAACGGTAGAAACGCTTGAATTCGTTGATGGCATTGAGCTGCAGCGCCTTGACCATGTCTGCGACGAAGCGCTCCGAATGCAGGTACACAACCTTGGCGTTCGGGTTTTTCTTCAGCAGGTGGTTACCCACAGCATGCATAAGGTGGGTTTTACCCAGACCCACTCCGCCATAAAGGAACAACGGGTTGTAGCCATGCTTGGGGTTGTCTGCGACCTGCCAGGCCGCTGCGCGCGCCAGCTGGTTCGACTTACCCTCGACAAAGGTATCGAAGGTGAAGGTTCGGTTCAGATAGCTGGTGTGCTTGAGCGCACCTTCAACCTGTACGGTGCGCTGTTCGGCCCTGCCACTGGTGGCTGGCGCAGCGGCCGGCTCAGCCATGGCATCGAAGCTGTCGCGCGAAGACGGCTCGGCCATTTCATCCATCGGCACAGATTCGGTAACCGTTACTGCTGCAGGTTCGAGTGTGGCCGCAGCAGGCGCAGCCTTGAGGGTCTGGCTTTTGGCCTGAGTCTGCGCCTGTGAAGCGGCGACCGCAGCACTGACCGGCGCGTTGGGCGCGGCGCGCGGGGCCGAGCTGCGGCGGCTGCCTATTAATAAGGAAAGGGCAGGTGCTATGCCGCTGCCGTTCTCTCCCAACAATTCGAGCAAGCGGCCCAGGTACTTTTCATTGACCCAATCGAGAACGAAACGGTTAGGCGCATAGACGCGCAACTCGTCGCCTTCGGCTTCGACCTGTAGCGGACGGATCCAGGTGTTGAATTGCTGGGCAGGCAGTTCATCGCGCAGAAGCTCCACGCACTGCTGCCAAAGTTCCACTGACACGGATATCCCCTGAGTTTGAAAGCCGGATGAGGCAAAAACAAACCGCCATTGTACCGGTCGAGCGTCCAGTTATCCACATGTGGACACATGAGTAACCATGACAAATCAGCCATTTATCGACCAGATTGGCATGAAGGCGGTGTTGATAAGCCCTGTGGATAACCAGCCATGAGGGCTATGCACAACCCTGGGTTCCAGCCTGTGGATAATTCACCTGTGCATAACAGACTATTTAATCCACAGGTTGCGACCACCTACGAAACAAGCGCAGCACGGGTTCACAACATACTTATGAAACGCTGTATATCCCATCAACAGTGGCCTGAAGTAGGTTATCCACAGAAAGTTATCCACCTAAGCTTTATAGGTTTATCAGAAAAGCTTTTTATATCTCTCTTCTTTTTTTCATGTTGTCCCCAAGGCGTACCTTCGATCAAGCACCCTGGGGGTCATGGCCGAGCAGTTGCCGTCCATCACATGCTCTATAGGGAAAGACTGGTTGGAAATTGACCTACGGGCTTGCTTTCTCTAGAATCGCCGGTCTCGTAAAAAGGGGGCCATCCCGGCCCGTCGTCGACAAACCAGGTAACACGCCATGAAACGTACTTTCCAACCAAGCACCATCAAGCGCGCGCGCACTCACGGTTTCCGTGCCCGTATGGCTACCAAGAACGGCCGCGCTGTTCTGTCGCGTCGTCGTGCCAAAGGCCGTAAGCGTCTGGCCATTTGATTTTTCGGCACAGGTGGTGAGTCAGGACTTCAGTCGGGAAAAGCGACTGCTTACACCCCGGCATTTCAAAGCGGTCTTCGACTCCCCAACCGGCAAGGTTCCAGGGAAAAACCTGCTTATCCTTGCTCGCGAGAACGGCCTCGATCACCCACGGCTGGGCCTGGTGATCGGCAAGAAAAGCGTCAAACTCGCCGTTCAACGCAATCGCCTCAAGCGCTTGATGCGCGATTCCTTTCGTCTGAACCAGCAGTTACTCGCCGGCCTGGACATCGTGATCGTCGCGCGCAAGGGATTGGGTGAAGTAGAAAACCCGGAATTGCACCAACACTTTGGCAAACTCTGGAAACGCCTGGCTCGCTCCCGCCCAGCACCAGTAGTCACCGCCAATTGCGCAGGGGTAGACAGCCAAGATGCGTAAACTGGCGCTCGTTCCGATCCAGTTTTACCGTTACGCCATTAGTCCTCTGATGGCCAGCCACTGTCGTTTCTTCCCCAGCTGCTCCTGTTACGCCTACGAAGCCATCGAAAATCATGGCTTGTGGCGTGGTGGGTGGCTGGCTGTTCGTCGCCTGGGGCGTTGTCATCCGTGGAATGCAGGCGGTTTCGACCCCGTTCCACCCGCTCCTTCCTCCCGAACTTCTTCGATAGCCGAGTAATCATGGATATTAAACGCACGATCCTGATCGCCGCGCTGGCAGTCGTGTCCTACGTCATGGTCCTGAAGTGGAACGATGACTACGGCCAAGCTGCCTTGCCGACTCAGAATACTGCTGCCAGCACTGTTGCGCCGGGCTTGCCCGATGGCGTGCCGGCCGGTAACAACGGTGCCAGCGCCGATGTACCGAGCGCCAACGCCGACTCCAGCCCTGCCGAACTGGCACCGGTCGCACTCAGCAAGGACCTGATCCGCGTCAAGACCGACGTCCTTGAGCTGGCTATCGACCCGGTTGGTGGTGACATCGTCCAGCTGAACCTGCCGAAATACCCCCGCCGCCAGGACCACCCGGACATCCCGTTCCAGTTGTTCGACAATGGTGGTGAGCGTGTCTACCTGGCACAAAGTGGCCTGACCGGCGCCAACGGCCCGGATGCCCGCGCCAGCGGCCGCCCACTGTATGCCGCCGAGCAGAAAAGCTACCAACTGGCTGACGGCCAGCAGCAACTGGTGGTCGACCTGAAGTTCAGCGACAACGGCGTCAACTACATCAAGCGCTTCAGCTTCAAGCGCGGTGAGTACGACCTGAATGTCAGCTACCTGATCGACAACCAGAGCAGCCAGCCGTGGAGCGGCAACATGTTTGCCCAGCTCAAGCGTGACGCCAGCGGCGATCCGTCTTCGAGCACTGCGACCGGCACCGCCACCTACCTGGGTGCAGCCCTGTGGACAGCTTCCGAGCCTTACAAAAAGGTCTCGATGAAGGACATGGACAAGGGCAATTTGAAAGAAAATGTGTCTGGTGGCTGGGTAGCCTGGCTGCAGCACTACTTCGTGACCGCGTGGATCCCGGCCAAGTCGGACAACAACGTTGTTCAGACGCGCAAGGACAGCCAGGGCAACTACATCATCGGCTACACCGGCCCGGCACTGAACGTACCTGCCGGTGGCAAGGTTGAAACCAGCGCCATGCTGTATGCCGGTCCGAAGATCCAGTCCAAGCTCAAGGAATTGTCCCCAGGCCTGGAACTGACCGTCGACTACGGCTTCCTGTGGTTCATCGCCCAGCCGATCTTCTGGCTGCTGCAACATATCCACAGCCTGCTGGGCAACTGGGGCTGGTCGATCATCGTGCTGACCATGCTGATCAAAGGCCTGTTCTTCCCGTTGTCGGCTGCCAGCTACCGTTCCATGGCGCGCATGCGTGCCGTTGCACCGAAACTCGCCGCGTTGAAAGAGCGCTTCGGTGATGATCGCCAGAAGATGTCCCAGGCGATGATGGAGCTGTACAAGAAAGAGAAGATCAACCCGTTGGGCGGCTGCCTGCCGATCCTGGTGCAGATGCCGGTGTTCCTGGCCCTGTACTGGGTGCTGCTGGAAAGCGTTGAAATGCGCCAGGCGCCATGGATGCTGTGGATTACCGACCTGTCGATCAAGGATCCGTTCTTCATCCTGCCGATCATCATGGGCGCCACCATGTTCATCCAGCAACGCCTGAACCCAACGCCGCCGGATCCGATGCAGGCCAAGGTGATGAAAATGATGCCGATCATCTTCACCTTCTTCTTCCTGTGGTTCCCAGCGGGTCTGGTGCTGTACTGGGTTGTGAACAACTGCTTGTCGATTTCGCAGCAGTGGTACATCACACGTCGCATCGAAGCAGCCACGAAAAAAGCTGCTGCCTGACGGGCTGCTACGCTAGCCTGTGAATAAAAACGCCCCCTAGTGGGGCGTTTTTGCTATCTGTCGTTGTTGTCGTAGAGGCTTTCGAGCATGAACATTGTGCGTGAAACCATCGCAGCCATCGCCACCGCCCAGGGCCGCGGCGGGGTGGGGATTGTCAGGTTGTCCGGGCCCCTGGCCGCCAAGGCTGGGCAATTGATCACCGGCCGTACGCTTACCCCGCGCCACGCCCATTACGGCCCCTTCCGCGATGAGGACGGGCTGGTACTGGACGAAGGCATCGCGTTGTTCTTCCCCGGGCCCAATTCGTTCACCGGCGAGGACGTGCTTGAGCTGCAGGGCCACGGTGGCCCGGTGGTGCTGGACATGCTGCTGCAGCGCTGTGTACAAGTTGGCTGTCGGCTGGCCCGCCCAGGTGAGTTCAGCGAGCGCGCATTCCTCAACGACAAGCTCGACCTGGCGCAGGCCGAAGCCATTGCCGACCTGATCGAGGCCAGCTCCAGCCAGGCGGCCCGCAACGCCCTGCGCTCGCTACAGGGCGAGTTCTCCAAGCGTGTGCATGGTTTGACCGAGGCGTTGATCGCATTGCGCATCTACGTCGAGGCAGCGATCGACTTCCCTGAAGAAGAGATCGACTTCCTCGCCGACGGGCACGTGCTTTCGATGCTCGATACCGTACGCCGAGAGTTATCCACCGTGCAGCGCGAGGCCGGGCAGGGTGCATTGCTGCGCGACGGCATGACGGTGGTTATCGCCGGCAGGCCCAATGCCGGTAAATCCAGCCTGCTGAACCAGCTGGCCGGGCGCGAAGCGGCGATCGTCACCGACATTGCCGGCACCACACGGGATATTTTGCGCGAACATATCCACATTGATGGCATGCCGCTGCATGTGGTGGACACCGCCGGGTTGCGGGCCACCGATGACCATGTGGAAAAGATTGGTGTGGAACGGGCGCTGAAGGCCATTGGCGAGGCTGACCGGGTATTGCTGGTGGTCGACTCCACAGCGCCCGAAGCCAGCGACCCGTTTGCCCTGTGGCCAGAGTTTCTCGACCAGCGGCCAAACCCGGCGAAGGTTACGCTGATCCGTAACAAGGCAGACCTGAGTGGCGAGCGGGTAGGGCTGGAACAAAGCGATGATGGCCACGTCACGATCACCCTCAGCGCCAAGGGCAATGACGCAGGCCTGCAGCTGCTACGCGACCACCTGAAGGCCTGCATGGGTTATGAACAGACTGCCGAGAGCGGTTTCAGCGCCCGCAGGCGCCACCTGGAAGCGTTGCGCCAGGCCAGTGAGCACTTGGAGCATGGCCGCGCACAACTGACCCTGGCGGGCGCGGGAGAGCTGTTGGCGGAAGACCTGCGTCAGGCCCAGCATGCGCTGGGCGAGATCACCGGGGCATTCAGTTCGGATGATTTGCTGGGGCGGATCTTCTCCAGCTTCTGTATTGGCAAATAATCCACAGCCGGGCACTGCCAATGGCCGCTTCTTCGGGAGCGGCTTTTTTTTGCCTGGAATTCACGCATCTGCCGTGCCGGCCTGCCAGCACCCACAAGCTTCCTGCTTGCCATGCTTGTTCCGCCCTCCTTTGGGAACGGGTTTACCTGCCAGAAGGCCAGTGCAGGCTCACAATTTTTCAAACACAAGCATTGGAAATGCGATCAGGAGCCCTGTGGAAAACCCGCCTTCAGCTCCGTTGATAAGCATGCTTTTTTTCTGAGGACAAAACCCCCTGTGGGTAAACAGGCATTTAATCCACAGGCTAAATCACGTTATCCATACCCCTCAGGCCACTCCAACCACAGGGTTTAATTTCTCTGTACATGACGTAATTCAACGCCTGCGAAGGTTTATCCACAGATAAGGCTGTGCATAAGAATAAACATAAAAACAAAGCTTTTATAAAATTCTCTTCTTTGATTTCTGTTGTGTGCCACTCATCCACAGACTGGTCAAAATTTGCTCAGACGGTTTCTTTAAGGGGGGGTAAGTCCCTATACTTGTCGGCTTACCTTCTCTATTCGCAAAAACAGGCACGAGGTGCGTGGTGGATTTCCCTTCCCGTTTTGAAGTGATCGTCATCGGCGGCGGCCATGCCGGTACCGAGGCTGCGCTTGCGTCAGCACGCATGGGTGTGAAAACCCTGCTGTTGACCCATAACGTGGAAACCCTCGGTCACATGAGCTGCAACCCCGCTATCGGCGGTATCGGCAAAAGCCATCTGGTCAAAGAGATCGATGCCCTTGGCGGCGCCATGGCGTTGGCTACCGACAAGAGCGGCATCCAGTTCCGCGTTCTGAATAACCGCAAAGGTCCAGCTGTACGGGCAACCCGTGCCCAGGCCGACCGCGCCATCTACAAGGCGGTGGTTCGTGAAATCCTGGAGAACCAGCCAAACCTGTGGATATTCCAGCAGTCCTGCGATGACCTGATCGTCGAGCAGGATCAGGTCAAAGGCGTGGTGACCCAGATGGGTCTGCGTTTCTTTGCCGAATCGGTGGTACTGACCACCGGTACCTTCCTTGGCGGCCTGATCCACATCGGCTTGCAAAACCATTCAGGTGGTCGTGCCGGTGATCCGCCTTCGATCGCGCTGGCACACCGTATGCGCGAGCTACCACTGCGCGTGGGCCGCTTGAAAACGGGTACGCCACCACGTATCGACGGTCGTTCGGTGGATTTTTCGGTCATGACCGAGCAACCAGGCGATACGCCCATACCGGTGATGTCGTTCATGGGCAATGCCGAAATGCACCCGCGCCAGGTCAGTTGCTGGATTACCCATACCAACGCGCGTACCCACGAGATCATTGCCTCGAACCTCGACCGCTCGCCCATGTATTCGGGCGTGATCGAGGGTGTGGGCCCGCGCTACTGCCCATCGATCGAAGACAAGATCCACCGGTTCGCCGACAAGGAAAGCCACCAGGTGTTCATCGAGCCCGAGGGCTTGACCACCCATGAGCTGTACCCGAACGGTATTTCCACGTCGCTGCCGTTCGACGTGCAGCTGGAACTGGTCCGTTCAATCCGTGGCATGGAAAACGCCCACATCGTGCGCCCTGGCTATGCCATCGAGTACGACTACTTCGACCCGCGTGACCTCAAGTACAGCCTCGAGACCAAAGTCATCGGCGGCTTGTTCTTCGCCGGCCAGATCAATGGCACCACCGGTTACGAAGAAGCCGGCGCCCAGGGCCTGCTGGCCGGGACCAACGCCGCGCTGCGGGCACAAGGCCGTGACAGCTGGTGCCCTCGCCGTGACGAGGCCTACATCGGCGTACTGGTCGACGACCTGATTACCCTGGGCACCCAGGAGCCGTACCGTATGTTTACGTCGCGTGCCGAGTACCGGCTGATTCTGCGCGAAGACAACGCCGACCTGCGTCTGACCGAAAAGGGCCGTGAACTGGGCCTGATCGATGACCAGCGCTGGGCGGCCTTCTGCGCCAAGCGCGACGGTATCGAGCGCGAGGAGCAGCGCCTGAAGTCGACCTGGGTACGACCCAATACCGAACAAGGCCAAGCCATTGTGGATAAGTTCGGCACGCCGCTCAGCCACGAGTACAGCTTGCTCAACCTTCTGGCCCGCCCGGAAATCGACTACGCCGGCCTGATCGAGGCCACCGGCGGTGAGGCAATCGATCCACAGGTCGCCGAACAGGTCGAGATTCGCACCAAGTACGCCGGTTACATCGATCGCCAGCAGGATGAGATCGCTCGCCTACGTGCCAGCGAGGACACCCGGTTGCCTGTGGATATCGATTACACGACCATTTCCGGTCTGTCGAAGGAGATCCAGGGCAAGCTGGGCCAGACCCGCCCGGAAACCCTGGGCCAGGCATCGCGCATTCCAGGCGTGACCCCGGCGGCGATTTCCCTGTTGCTGATTCACTTGAAAAAACGCGGCGCTGGCCGCGAATTGGAGCAAAGCGCTTGAGTGCCCTGGTTACCCCGCAACATGCTGAAGAGTTGTCCACAGGCGCGCGGCAGCTTGGTGTAGAACTGAGTGCCGAGCAGCATGAAAAACTGCTCGGCTACCTGGCCTTGTTGATCAAATGGAACAAAGCCTACAACCTGACCGCCGTGCGCGACCCAGACGAGATGGTTTCGCGGCATCTGCTCGACAGTCTGAGCGTCATGGCGTTTATCCACAGCGCGCGGGACAACTGGCTGGATGTCGGGAGTGGTGGTGGCATGCCTGGTATTCCTTTGGCTATCCTGCACCCGCACAAGCGGGTGACCGTGCTCGATGCCAATGGCAAGAAAACCCGCTTCCTGACCCAGGTGAAAATGGAACTCAAGCTAGACAACCTCACGGTTATCCACAGCCGGGTCGAGGCGTTCCAACCTGCACAACCGTTCGATGGGATCATCTCCCGTGCCTTCAGCAGCATGGAGAACTTCACCAACTGGACCCGCCACCTGGGCGACACCGGGACGCAATGGCTTGCAATGAAGGGGCTGCATCCTGCCGATGAACTGGTAGCATTGCCCGCAGACTTCACAGTGGAAAGCGAACAGGCCCTGACCGTTCCAGGTTGCCAGGGCCAGCGCCATCTGCTGATACTGCGCCGCAAGGCATGACTGGGAACACGCGCATCAATGGCTAAGGTATTCGCAATCGCGAACCAGAAAGGTGGTGTAGGCAAGACCACCACCTGTATCAATCTCGCCGCCTCGCTGGCCGCAACCAAGCGTCGTGTGCTGCTGATCGACCTCGATCCGCAGGGCAACGCCACCATGGGCAGCGGTGTGGACAAACACGAACTCGAGCACTCGGTCTACGACCTGCTGATCGGGGAGTGCGACCTGGCCCAGGCCATGCATTACTCCGAGCACGGTGGTTTTCAGTTGCTGCCGGCCAACCGCGACCTGACCGCCGCCGAAGTGGTGCTGCTGGAAATGCAGGTCAAGGAAAGCCGCCTGCGCAACGCGCTGGCGCCCATCCGTGACAACTACGACTACATCCTGATCGATTGCCCGCCGTCGCTGTCGATGCTTACGCTCAACGCCCTGGTCGCAGCCGATGGCGTGATCATCCCCATGCAGTGCGAGTACTACGCACTGGAGGGTCTCAGTGACCTTGTGGATAACATCAAGCGCATCGCTGCCCGGCTGAACCCGGAGCTGAAGATCGAGGGCTTGCTGCGGACCATGTACGATCCCCGCCTGAGCCTGAACAACGATGTGTCGGCCCAGCTCAAGGAGCACTTCGGGCCCCAGCTTTACGACACGGTCATTCCGCGCAACATTCGCCTGGCCGAGGCGCCCAGCTTCGGCATGCCGGCCCTGGCCTACGACAAGCAATCGCGTGGCGCCCTGGCTTATCTGGCGCTGGCTGGGGAACTGGTTCGCCGGCAACGCCGTCAGTCGCGCACTGCACAGACAACTTAAGGAATCCGTATGGCCGTCAAGAAACGGGGTCTCGGACGTGGGTTGGATGCACTGCTCAGTGGTCCTACCGTGAGCGCGCTCGAAGAGCAGGCTGTGAAGATCGACCAGAAGGAGCTTCAGCACCTGCCGGTCGAACTGATCCAGCGTGGCAAATATCAGCCACGCCGGGACATGGACCCACAGGCGCTGGAAGAACTTGCCCACTCGATTCGCAACCATGGGGTGATGCAACCGATCGTGGTGCGCCCGATCGGCGATAACCGCTACGAGATCATTGCCGGTGAGCGCCGTTGGCGTGCCACCCAGCAGGCCGGCCTGGACACCATCCCGGCCATGGTCCGCGAAGTGGCCGACGAGGCCGCCATCGCCATGGCACTGATCGAGAACATCCAGCGTGAAGACCTCAACCCGCTGGAAGAGGCGCTGGCCCTGCAGCGGCTGCAGCAGGAGTTCGAACTGACTCAGCAACAGGTGGCCGATGCGGTCGGCAAGTCGCGGGTCACCGTGGCCAACCTGCTGCGCCTGATTACCTTGCCAGAGGCGATCAAGACCATGCTCGCCCACGGCGACCTGGAAATGGGTCACGCCCGCGCATTGCTCGGGTTGGATGAGAATCGCCAGGAAGAGGGGGCGCGTCATGTTGTCGCACGTGGTCTCACCGTGCGCCAAACTGAAGCACTGGTTCGCCAGTGGCTCAGCGACAAGCCTGAACCGGCCGAACCGGGCAAACCTGATCCGGATATCGCGCGCCTTGAACAGCGGCTCGCAGAGCGCCTGGGCTCGGCTGTGCAGATTCGCCACGGCAACAAGGGCAAAGGCCAATTGGTTATTCGCTACAACTCGCTTGACGAGTTGCAAGGTGTGCTTGCACACATCCGCTGAAACAATTGCTGTTGTAGCGGGCAGTCGGAAATCACTACCGAAGAGTTGAATAGGGGTTAAACCACCCCTATACTCTGCGCGCATTTTGTCGGCACAAATTATGCCAAGTCATCACTGACTTGTTGGTCGACTTCCGAGGAGCAGTTGTGATGGAAATCCGCACGCCAAACCGCCTGCCTTTCCATCGCTGGGCGGTTTTTCCGGTACTGCTGGCTCAATTTGTCGTATTCCTGCTGGCGACCCTGGTGTTGTGGCAGTGGAAAGGGGCGGTCAGTGGATATTCAGGCCTTTGCGGAGGTTTGATTGCCTGGCTGCCCAACGTGTATTTCGCCTGGAAGGCTTTTCGCTTTAGCGGAGCTCGGGCGGCACAAGCCATCGTCAAGTCGTTCTACGCTGGCGAGGCAGGCAAGATGATTTTGACGGCAGTGCTTTTTGCACTGACCTTCGCAGGAGTGAAGCCACTGGCGCCGCTAGCAGTATTCGGCGTCTTCGTGTTGACCCTTTTGGTCAGCTGGTTCGCGCCCCTGCTGATGAATAAAAGACTTTCGAGACCTTAGGGCGTTTGAGGCAACCATGGCAGCAGAAACCGCTTCGGGCTATATCCAGCACCACTTGCAGAACCTGACCTACGGTCAACTACCAGACGGCAGCTGGGGCTTTGCCCATTCGGCTGCAGAAGCCAAGGCAATGGGCTTCTGGGCGTTCCACCTGGACACCCTGGGTTGGTCCGTCGCGCTGGGTCTGATCTTCCTGTTCATCTTCCGCATGGCGGCCAAGAAGGCCACCTCCGGCCAGCCTGGCGGCCTGCAGAACTTCGTGGAAGTGATGGTCGACTTCGTCAACGGCAGCGTGAAGGACTCCTTCCACGGCCGTAGCCCGGTCATCGCACCGCTGGCGCTGACCATCTTCGTCTGGGTATTCCTGATGAACGCCGTCGACCTGGTACCGGTCGACTGGATTCCTCAGCTGGCCATCCTGATCTCCGGTGATCCGCACATTCCGTTCCGCGCCGTGTCGACCACCGACCCGAACGCGACCCTGGCCATGGCGTTCTGCGTATTCGCGCTGATCATCTTCTACAGCATCAAGGTCAAGGGCCTGGGCGGCTTCATCGGTGAGCTGACCCTGCACCCGTTCGGCAGCAAGAACATCTTCGTGCAGATCCTGCTGATCCCGGTCAACTTCCTGCTCGAATTCGTCACCCTGATCGCCAAGCCGATCTCGCTGGCACTGCGTCTGTTCGGCAACATGTATGCCGGCGAACTGGTGTTCATCCTGATCGCGGTCATGTTCGGTTCCGGCCTGCTGTGGCTGAGCGGCCTGGGTGTCGTGCTGCAATGGGCGTGGGCGGTGTTCCACATCCTGATCATCACCCTGCAAGCTTTCATCTTCATGATGCTCACCATCGTCTACCTGTCGATGGCGCACGAAGATAACCATTAAGACCGCCTGGCGTGTCTGATAGCCTTCCCCGCTCGTTTGGGGGGAGGGCTTAAAAAGTCCGCAAGGGCATGCTGTACCAAACGATTTGTTTTACCGCTTCAACTTAAAAACCTAACCAATACGACGTAAAAGTCGGGAGGAAAGATGGAAACTGTAGTTGGTCTGACCGCTATCGCTGTTGCTCTGCTGATCGGCCTGGGTGCTCTGGGTACCGCCATTGGTTTCGGCCTGCTGGGCGGCAAATTCCTGGAAGGCGCTGCTCGCCAGCCAGAAATGGTTCCAATGCTGCAGGTTAAAATGTTCATCGTTGCCGGTCTGCTCGACGCCGTAACCATGATCGGTGTTGGTATCGCTCTGTTCTTCACCTTCGCGAATCCGTTCGTTGGTCAAATCGCCGGCTAATCACTCGTAACCACGAGTTGATAGCTGTGATGAACCAAAGACCGAGCGAGGTGTTGGCGTGAATATTAATGCAACCCTGATTGGCCAATCCGTTGCCTTCTTGATTTTTGTACTCTTCTGCATGAAGTACGTATGGCCTCCGGTCATCACTGCTCTGCAAGAGCGCCAAAAGAAGATTGCCGACGGCTTGGACGCTGCCAACCGCGCAGCTCGCGACCTGGAGCTGGCCCAAGAAAAAGCGGGTCAGCAACTGCGTGAAGCTAAGGCACAGGCAGCCGAAATCATTGAGCAAAGCAAGAAACGCGCTGCTCAGCTTGTCGAGGAAGCCCGTGAACAGGCCCGCGTCGAAGCTGACCGTGTGAAGGCTCAGGCTCTGGCCGAGATCGAACAGGAACTGAACAGTGCTAAAGACGCCCTGCGTGCCCAAGTGGGTGCCCTGGCCGTTGGCGGTGCTGAAAAGATCCTTGGCGCCACAATCGATCAAAACGCGCATGCGGAGCTGGTTAACAAACTGGCCGCTGAAATTTAAGCGAGGGCGATCATGGCAGAACTGACCACGTTGGCCCGACCTTACGCTAAGGCTGCCTTTGAGCACGCCCAGGCCCATCAGCAACTGGCCAATTGGTCAGCCATGCTCGGCCTGGCTGCTGCGGTGTCGCAAGACGACACCATGCAGCGCCTGCTCAAGGCCCCGCGACTGACGAGCGCAGAAAAGGCCGCCACGTTCATTGACGTGTGCGGTGACAAGTTCAATGCACAGGCACAGAATTTCATTCATGTTGCCGCGGAAAACGACCGTCTCCTGCTTCTGCCGGAGATTGCCGCCCTGTTCGACCTCTACAAGGCCGAGCAAGAGAAATCCGTGGACGTGGAAGTCACCAGTGCCTTCGCGTTGAACCAAGAACAGCAAGACAAACTCGCCAAGGTTCTCAGTGCACGGTTAGGCCAGGAAGTGCGCCTGCACGCGTCGGAGGATGCCAGCCTGATTGGCGGCGTCGTCATCCGCGCAGGTGACCTGGTAATCGATGGCTCTGTTCGCGGCAAAATCGCGAAACTGGCCGAAGCATTGAAATCTTGAGTTTGAAGGGGCAGCAGAGCAATGCAGCAACTCAATCCTTCCGAAATTAGTGAAATCATCAAGGGCCGCATCGACAACCTCGATGTGAGCTCCCAAGCCCGTAACGAAGGTACCGTTGTTTCGGTATCCGACGGTATCGTGCGGATCCACGGTCTGGCCGACGTCATGTACGGTGAAATGATCGAGTTCCCTGGCAGCGTCTACGGTATGGCCCTGAACCTGGAGCAAGACTCCGTAGGTGCAGTGATCCTGGGTGCCTATGACACCCTCGCCGAAGGCATGAGCGCCAAGTGCACCGGCCGCATCCTGGAAGTTCCTGTTGGTAAGGAACTGCTGGGTCGCGTCGTTGACGCACTGGGTAACCCGATCGATGGCAAAGGTCCGCTGGGCAACACCCAGACCGACGCGGTCGAGAAAGTGGCTCCAGGCGTGATCTGGCGTAAGTCGGTAGACCAGCCTGTACAGACTGGCTACAAGTCCGTCGACGCCATGATCCCTGTCGGCCGTGGCCAGCGCGAGCTGATCATTGGCGACCGTCAGATCGGTAAGACCGCCATGGCCATCGACGCCATCATCAACCAGAAAGACTCCGGTATTTTCTGTGTTTATGTTGCTGTCGGCCAGAAGCGCTCCACCGTTGCCAACATCGTTCGCAAGCTGGAAGAAACCGGCGCCCTGGCCAACACCATCGTGGTTGTTGCCAGTGCTTCGGAATCCGCCGCACTGCAGTTCCTGGCGCCATACGCCGGCTGCACCATGGGCGAGTTCTTCCGTGACCGCGGTGAAGACGCACTGATCGTTTACGATGACCTGTCCAAGCAGGCCGTTGCCTACCGTCAGATCTCCCTGCTGCTGCGCCGTCCACCAGGACGTGAAGCGTACCCAGGCGACGTGTTCTATCTCCACTCCCGTCTGCTGGAGCGTGCATCGCGCGTTTCGGAAGAATACGTCGAGAAGTTCACCAACGGTGCAGTCACTGGCAAGACCGGTTCCCTGACCGCCCTGCCGATCATCGAAACCCAGGCTGGCGACGTTTCCGCGTTCGTTCCGACCAACGTGATTTCCATCACCGACGGTCAGATCTTCCTGGAATCGGCCATGTTCAACTCGGGCATCCGCCCTGCAGTGAACGCCGGTGTTTCGGTATCCCGCGTAGGTGGTGCCGCTCAGACCAAGATCATCAAGAAGCTGTCCGGTGGTATTCGTACCGCTCTGGCTCAGTACCGTGAACTGGCTGCATTCGCCCAGTTCGCTTCCGATCTTGACGAAGCGACCCGCAAGCAGCTGGAGCATGGTCAGCGCGTAACCGAGCTGATGAAGCAGAAGCAGTACGCGCCGATGTCCATCGCGGACATGGCTCTGTCGCTGTACGCCGCTGAGCGTGGTTTCCTGACTGACGTGGAAGTCTCCAAGGTCGGTAGCTTCGAGCAAGCACTGATCGCCTTCTTCAACCGTGATCACGCCGAACTGATGGCGAAGATCAACGTGAAGGGTGACTTCAACGACGAAATCGACGCAGGCCTGAAAGCCGGTATCGAGAAGTTCAAGGCCACCCAGACCTGGTAAGCCGCAGCGGGGGCTCCGGCCCCCGCTTGCTAACCTGATAGGTGATACATGGCAGGCGCAAAAGAGATTCGCAGTAAGATTGCGAGCATCAAAAGCACGCAAAAAATTACCAGCGCCATGGAGAAAGTGGCGGTCAGCAAGATGCGCAAGGCACAAATGCGCATGGCTGCTAGCCGTCCTTACGCGGAGCGTATCCGCCAGGTGATCGGTCATCTGGCCAACGCCAACCCGGAATACCGCCACCCGTTCATGATCGAGCGCCCTGTAAAGCGCGCCGGTTATATCGTGGTGAGCAGTGACCGTGGCTTGTGCGGTGGCTTGAACACCAACCTGTTCAAGGCCCTGGTCAAGGACATGAGCGAAAACCGCGAACAGGGCGTGGAAATCGACCTGTGCGTGATCGGCAGCAAGGGTGCGACTTTCTTCCGCATCTTTGGCGGCAACGTTGTAGCCGCGATCAGCCACCTGGGCGAAGAGCCGTCGATCAATGATCTGATCGGCTCCGTCAAAGTGATGCTGGACGCCTACATGGACGGCCGTATCGATCGCCTCTCGGTGGTTTCGAACAAGTTCATCAACACCATGACCCAAAAACCGACGGTCGAGCAATTGGTACCGTTGGTGGCAACCCCGGATCAGGAACTCAAGCACCACTGGGACTACCTGTACGAACCCGACGCAAAAGAGCTGCTGGACGGCTTGATGGTGCGTTACGTGGAGTCGCAGGTCTACCAGGCGGTGGTCGAGAACAACGCTGCTGAACAAGCAGCCCGGATGATCGCCATGAAAAACGCCACAGACAACGCCGGTGATTTGATCAAAGAGCTGCAATTGATCTACAACAAGGCGCGTCAGGCTGCGATCACCCAGGAGATCTCGGAAATCGTCGGCGGCGCTGCCGCGGTTTAACGGTTCAAAAAATCAGAGGATCCAGCTATGAGTAGCGGACGTATCGTTCAAATCATCGGCGCCGTCATCGACGTGGAATTCCCACGTGACGTCGTGCCGAGTGTTTACAACGCGCTGAAAGTACAAGGCGCGGAAACCACCCTGGAAGTTCAGCAGCAGCTGGGCGACGGCGTGGTTCGTACCATTGCGATGGGCTCGACCGAAGGCCTGAAGCGCGGTCTGGATGTCGTCGACACCGGCGCTGCCATCTCCGTTCCTGTTGGTAAGGCCACCCTGGGCCGCATCATGGACGTACTGGGCAACCCGATCGACGAAGCCGGCCCGATCGGCGAAGAAGAGCGTCGCGGTATCCACCAGCCAGCGCCTTCGTTCGCTGACCAGGCAGGCGGCAACGACCTGCTGGAAACCGGCATCAAGGTTATCGACCTGGTTTGCCCGTTTGCCAAGGGTGGTAAGGTTGGTCTGTTCGGTGGTGCCGGCGTCGGCAAGACCGTTAACATGATGGAACTGATCCGTAACATCGCCATGGAACACAGCGGTTACTCCGTGTTCGCTGGTGTGGGTGAGCGTACTCGTGAGGGTAACGACTTCTACCACGAGATGAAGGACTCCAACGTTCTCGACAAGGTAGCGCTGGTCTACGGTCAGATGAACGAGCCACCAGGAAACCGTCTGCGCGTAGCGCTGACCGGCCTGACCATGGCTGAGAAGTTCCGTGACGAAGGTAACGACGTTCTGCTGTTCGTCGACAATATCTATCGTTACACCCTGGCCGGTACCGAAGTATCCGCACTGCTGGGCCGTATGCCTTCTGCAGTAGGTTACCAGCCGACCCTGGCTGAAGAGATGGGCGTTCTGCAAGAGCGCATCACCTCCACCAAGGAAGGTTCGATCACCTCCGTTCAGGCCGTATACGTACCTGCGGACGACTTGACCGACCCGTCGCCAGCGACCACCTTCGCCCACTTGGACGCCACCGTCGTTCTGTCCCGTGACATCGCCTCCCTGGGTATCTACCCAGCGGTCGACCCACTGGACTCGACTTCGCGTCAGCTGGACCCGAACGTGATCGGCAACGAGCACTACGAGACCGCTCGTGGCGTTCAGTATGTTCTGCAGCGCTACAAAGAGCTGAAGGACATCATCGCGATCCTGGGTATGGACGAACTGTCCGAAAGCGACAAGCAACTGGTAGCCCGCGCTCGTAAGATCCAGCGCTTCCTGTCGCAGCCGTTCTTCGTGGCCGAAGTCTTCACCGGTTCGCCAGGCAAGTACGTTTCCCTGAAAGACACCATCGCTGGCTTCAGCGGCATCCTCAAAGGTGACTACGACCACCTGCCAGAACAAGCGTTCTACATGGTCGGCAGCATCGACGAAGCGATCGAGAAAGCCAAGAAACTGTAATCCCGGCGCCCCGCAAGGGGCGCTAATCAGGTTGAGGCAAGCAGATGGCTATGACAGTCCATTGCGACATCGTCAGCGCGGAAGGAGAAATCTTCTCCGGCCTGGTCGAGATGGTAGTAGCGCACGGCAACCTGGGCGATCTGGGTATCGCTCCAGGCCACGCGCCGCTGATCACCAATCTCAAGCCAGGTCCGATCACGCTGACCAAGCAGGGTGGCACTCAAGAGGTGTTCTACATCTCCGGTGGCTTCCTCGAAGTGCAGCCGAACATGGTGAAGGTTCTTGCCGACACCGTGCAACGTGCTGCCGACCTGGACGAAGCTCAGGCTCAGGAAGCCCTCAAGGCTGCCGAGAACGCGCTGAACACTAAAGGCTCGGACTTCGACTACGGCGCTGCAGCCGCACGTCTGGCCGAGGCGGCTGCTCAGCTGCGTACTGTCCAGCAAATGCGCAGAGGCAAGTAATCCGGCCCAGGCCGCTTATTGCCAGTGCGATTGAGTTAAAGGGTAGCCTCGGCTACCCTTTTTCTTTTTCCGAATTTCTATTTTGGTCACGCAGCTGACCGCCCAGGATTGGTAGCCAGTAATGTCCCTCGATATCGTTATTCTCGCCGCAGGCCAAGGCACGCGCATGCGTTCGGCGCTCCCCAAAGTGCTGCATCCGGTCGCCGGCAACTCCATGCTCGGCCATGTTATCCACAGCGCGCGCCAGCTGCAGCCGCAAGGTATTCATGTGGTCATTGGCCATGGTGCCGAACTGGTCCGCGAGCGCCTGGCCGCCGATGACCTGAATTTCGTCATGCAGGACAAACAGCTGGGTACCGGCCACGCCGTTGCACAGGCACTGCCAGCGCTGACTGCCGATACTGTGCTGGTACTGTACGGCGATGTGCCGCTGATCGAAGTGGAGACCCTGCAGCGGCTGCTGGCCAAGGCCAATGACCAGCAACTGGGCCTGCTCACGGTCACCCTCGACGACCCGACCGGCTATGGTCGCATCGTTCGCGATCAGCAAGGCAATGTCACCGCCATCGTTGAGCACAAGGATGCCAGCGAAGCGCAGAAAGCGATCAACGAAGGCAACACGGGCATTCTGGCGCTGCCAGCGGCGCGCCTGGCTGACTGGATGGGTCGTCTGTCGAACAACAACGCCCAGGGTGAGTATTACCTGACCGACGTCATCGCCATGGCGGTGGCCGATGGTTTGGTGGTGGCTACCGAGCAGCCACACGATCCAATGGAAGTGCAGGGGGCCAACGACCGTCGCCAGCTTTCCGAGCTGGAGCGCCACTACCAGTTGCGTGAAGGGCGTCGCCTGATGGCCCAGGGTGTAACCCTGCGTGACCCGGCGCGCTTCGACGTGCGCGGTGAGGTGACCGTCGGTCGTGACGTGCTGATCGACATCAACGTTGTACTCGAGGGCAAAGTGGTCATCGAGGACGATGTGCAGATCGGTCCCAACTGTGTAATCAAGAACACGACCCTGCGCAAAGGGGCTGTGGTCAAGGCCAACAGTCACCTTGAGGGTGCGGTAATGGGCGAGGGCAGCGATGCCGGCCCGTTTGCCCGCTTGCGCCCTGGCAGCGTACTGGATGCCAAAGCCCATGTGGGTAACTTTGTAGAACTGAAAAACGCTCACCTTGGAGAGGGTGCCAAGGCTGGCCACCTGACGTACCTGGGCGATGCCGAAATCGGCGCCCGTACCAACATTGGCGCAGGTACCATCACCTGCAACTACGACGGTGCCAACAAGTTCAAGACAGTGATGGGTGAGGATGTATTCATCGGTTCGAACAACTCGCTGGTAGCGCCTGTGGAAATCCAGGCCGGCGCCACTACCGCCGCCGGTTCTACCATTACGCAGGCTGTTGAAGCAGGTGATCTGGCAGTGGCCCGGGCACGCCAGCGCAACATCCCAGGTTGGAAGCGGCCGGAGAAGATCAAGAAGAGCTGATTTATCCACAGCTGCTTCCCTCGAAGCCGACCTATGTGAATAAGTCGGCTTTTTTGTGCGCTATGCAACCCGATATGTGGGCGCGGCCAGTGTGGGAGCGGGCAAGTCGGATTGCCGCACCGCCGCTCCCCAAAGAAAAATTGCCGCCAGTAAAGTTATGCACAGCTTGACGAATCGCTCATCTTAGGTTTTGATTGCAATCATTATCTTTCGAAACGAAATTTAACCGACCATGTCGAAACGAAACACCCCTCAACGCCGCCACAACATCCTGGCCATGCTTAGTGAGCTGGGCGAAGTGAGTGTGGATGCCTTGGCCAAGCGTTTCGAAACCTCGGAAGTGACCATTCGTAAGGACCTTGCCGCTCTGGAGGCGAACGGCCTGCTGCTACGCCGTTACGGCGGTGCAGTACCGGTACCGCAGGAAATGCTCAGCGAACCCGCGCAACCGGTCTCTGCCTACAAGAAGGCTATCGCCCGTGCAGCGGTGGGGCGTATACGCGAGCATGCTCGGATCATCATTGATAGCGGTAGCACGACCGCCGCTATGATTCCGGAACTGGGCCGCCAGCCCGGCCTGGTGGTGATGACCAATTCGTTGAATGTGGCTCGCGCCATCAGCGAGGTCGAGCACGAACCGGTACTGCTTATGACCGGCGGAACCTGGGACCCGCACTCCGAATCGTTCCAAGGGCAGGTCGCCGAGCAGGTCCTGCGGTCTTACGATTTCGACCAGTTGTTCATCGGTGCCGATGGCATCGACCTCGCGCGGGGCACCACCACTTTCAACGAGTTGCTTGGCCTGAGCCGGGTAATGGCTGAGGTCGCCCGCGAAGTGATCGTGATGGTCGAGTCGGACAAGGTGGGGCGCAAGATCCCCAACCTCGAGCTGCCCTGGGGCAGCGTGCATACCCTTATTACAGATGAACGCCTGCCCGCAGCGGCACGCGAACACATTCAAGCCCGCGGCATCAACCTGATCTGTGCCGCGATCAGCCAGGAGCAATAATTCATGTGTGGAATCGTTGGTGCCGTCGCCGAACGTAATATCACCGCCATCCTGATCGAAGGCCTCAAGCGGCTTGAGTACCGTGGCTACGACAGCGCCGGCCTGGCCGTGCTCACCCAGGACGGCCAGCTGCAGCGTCGCCGCCGTATCGGCAAGGTCAGCGAGCTGGAAGCGGCTGTTGCTGCCGAGCCGCTGAGTGGTCGGCTGGGTATCGCCCACACCCGCTGGGCGACGCATGGTGCACCCACCGAAGGCAATGCCCACCCGCATTTCTCTGATAACGAAGTAGCGGTAGTGCACAACGGCATCATCGAGAACCACGAAGAGCTGCGCGAAGAACTGAAGGGCCTGGGCTATGTCTTCGCCTCGCAGACCGATACCGAAGTCATCGTGCACCTGATTCACCATACCCTGAAAAGGGTGCCGAACCTGGCAGATGCGCTGAAGGCGGCCGTGAAACGCCTGCACGGTGCCTACGGCCTGGCACTGGTCAGCATCCACCAGCCTGATCGCCTGCTCGCCGCACGCAGCGGCAGCCCGCTGGTCATCGGCCTGGGCCTGGGCGAAAACTTTCTGGCATCCGACCAACTGGCCCTGCGCCAGGTGACCGACCGCTTCATGTACCTGGAAGAGGGCGATATCGCCGAGATCCGTCGCGATCAGGTCACCATCTGGGACCAGGCCGGGCACGAAGTCCAGCGCGAAACCGTGCAGTACCATGAAGGCGCCGAGGCCGCCGACAAGGGTAACTACCGCCACTTCATGCTCAAGGAAATCCACGAGCAGCCAACCGTGGTTCAGCGCACGCTGGAAGGGCGCTTGGGTAAAGATCACGTTCTCGTCCAGGCCTTCGGCCCTCAGGCTGCAGAGTTGTTTGCCAAAGTGCGCAATGTGCAGATCGTTGCCTGCGGTACCAGCTACCACGCAGGCATGGTCGCCCGTTACTGGCTCGAAGGCCTGGCCGGCATCCCTTGCCAGGTGGAAGTGGCCAGTGAATTCCGCTACCGCAAGGTGGTGGTGCAGCCAGACACCCTGTTTGTGTCCATTTCGCAATCTGGCGAAACCGCTGACACCCTCGCTGCCCTGCGCAACGCCAAGGAGCTGGGCTTCCTCGGCAGCCTGGCAATCTGCAACGTGGGTATCAGCTCGCTGGTCCGTGAGTCGGACCTGACCCTGCTGACCCTCGCTGGCCCGGAAATCGGCGTGGCCTCGACCAAGGCCTTCACCACCCAGCTGGTGTCGCTGATGCTGCTGACGCTGGCGCTCGGCCAAGTCCGCGGCACCTTGCCGGCCGGTGTCGAGGCCGACCTGGTCGAAGAGCTGCGCCGCCTGCCGACGCGCCTTGGCGAAGCCTTGGCCATGGACGCCACCGTCGAGAAAATCGCCGAGCTGTTCGCCGATAAGCACCACACCCTGTTCCTCGGCCGCGGTGCCCAATACCCGGTGGCGATGGAGGGCGCACTCAAACTCAAGGAAATCTCCTACATTCACGCAGAAGCCTACCCAGCTGGCGAACTGAAGCATGGCCCATTGGCACTGGTGGACAACGATATGCCGGTGGTGACCGTTGCGCCGAACAACGAACTGCTGGAGAAACTGAAGTCCAACCTGCAGGAAGTACGGGCCCGTGGTGGTGAATTGGTGGTGTTCGCGGACGAACATGCGGGCATGACCAATGGCGAGGGCACCCACGTGATCCAGGTGCCGCACATCGCCGATGCCCTGGCGCCGATCCTGTACACCATTCCGCTGCAGTTGCTGTCTTACTACGTGGCTGTGCTGAAAGGCACCGATGTGGACCAGCCGCGTAACTTGGCCAAGTCGGTTACGGTTGAGTAACGCGTGAGCGGGGGGGACTTGAGCTGTGGCTTTGAACAATAAAGATTGACACAAAACAATAAAGTTTGACACAAACTATTAAAGTTTGACACAACGCGTAAACCCCCGTATCTACGGGGGTTTTCCGTTTCTGGGTCATGCCGTTGGTCCAGATATCCCGCTTCGCTCTTTCGCGAGAGTAGTCTAGAAAACCCTCCCACAAAGGCAGATTGCCGGCTGTGTTTTCCTAGACCTATTTTGATGGCGAAATGAAGCGCTTCGATTGGACTGAGGAGGTTGCGGTGCGCGGTCGTAGGTTTGCTTCAAAGCAGGATATTGAACGACACATCGCCAACGGATTTGGATCCGGTGCCGGAGCAGGCTACGTGCCTTGGTTACATGTGCAGGATGTCCCTTCAATGGGGCGTTCGCACAAAATCCAGGGCGTTAAGATCGACCGTATCCATCATCTTTTGTCCGATCTTGAGCGGGCATATCTTTTGGTGTGCGAGTTCTCTGAGGAGGTGGTGGATATCCGTGAGCAGTTTCCGTTACTGCCAGTAGAGAGCACTTTAGCAATCGCAAAAGCGATTGGTGTTCGTTACCCAAGATACAAAACAACTGCCATTCCGCTGGTCATGACGACAGATTTTCTGCTGACCGTTAAACAGCCAAACGGCGATTTCGAGTCAGTAGCAAGGACGATCAAATATCAGCAGGATCTCGACGGGAAAGATTCTGTTCGGACATTGGAAAAGTTAGAAATCGAGAGACGGTTTTGGATGAGTCAGGATGTGGACTGGATCATCGTCACTGAGGAGTTTTTTACTCCAGATTTGATAAAGAATCTTGGTATACTTAGACGATATGCACAACTACCTCGCGCTCTGATGGATTCGTCGTTGCATTCTCAATTCATCGAAGCCCTTGAAGCCTGCAAGGCATATCCTTGGTCGACATCTGAATGGCTTATGGCGAAGCTCAGACCACCTGCAAGTGAGCGGCCTGAGCTAGAGGACCTTACTGATTCTCGAGATGGTGCGTATGCTGAGATCTTGTTGAAGAGGGTGGATGATCTGTATCGGATTACAAAAGGTCAGAAACGGGTCAATTTGGGTAATCTCCAAAAATTGCTTCCAACCCGTTTGCTGCCCGATCCAGCTACCCGTAAGCGTCGGTTTCCCCTAGCCTCGCAGCAGGCCGAGTTGCTTTTGGAGTCTGTCTGGCACTTTCGATTGAGGCGAGTCATTTTGGCGTTGGCCGATATTGCGAGACTAAAGCTTCCAATGAACTCTGGAGGTATGCGAGCGATTTCCAGTGTACCGACTCCAGTTTTTCAAGCCTATATCAGTTTTTTTGAGTGGGACTTGGATGAAATTTTGAGTGATGGGGTAGACCCAGAAGGTCTCCTAAAGTCCACCGGTGTATCGCGGGATTGGTCGGGGCCACCAGGTTCAATTGGTAATCTCGGCGGTAACGCACATTATCGAAAGCGGCCCCAGAGTGGTTTCTTGAAGAGTGACCATACCTGAGCACTTCGTGGACCCGTTAGATCGGCGACGGCTTTGATCACGGGCATGCTCGGCAGTATGCTGCGTAAAAGCATTGGAGTTCAGCCCATGATCAACAGTCGGTCATTGTGGTTTCTCTGGTGAGAGTTTAGTCTGCGCAACTTAACGTTAGCCAAGAGCCACGAAGACCATCCTCTTCCGCCCGCAGGGCGCCTTCGGTTGGTGCAGATGAACTACTTCGAATGCTCAGACAGTTTGAAGGAGACGCCTATCTGGACACTACAGTATTGCGCTACCGCGAAAATTAATCTTTCCGTTGTTGCTAAGAATGGGTTTCACGACAATATCTATATATATAGCTGGTTATAGTCTTAGCCGTATTTTCTTCCCAGCGCAACGTGACACGCACACCATCAAACTCTGGTTTGCCAGCTTTTCCTGTTCCGTCAGGACGCTGTCACGGTGGATGGCCTGGCCCTCGACGATTTTCACTTCGCAAGAGCCGCAGGTACCTTCCTGGCAGGTCGACAGTACATGGATGCCCTCACGGGCAAGGGCTTTGAGGATGCTTTCGTCTTTAGCTACCGCAACCACTTTGCCACTCGATTCAAGGACAACATTGAACGCGTGGTCTTGAGCGGTATCGAAGTGTTGTGCCTGAAACCGCTCTGCCGTAAAGCCCAAACCCTGTTCAGTGCACAGTTGCTGCAGGTCATTGAGCAATGCGGCTGGCCCGCATGCGTATACATGCGTCCCCTCATCCTGTTGACTCAGTGCCTCTGAGAGATTGATACGACCGTGTTGCGAGCTGCTCCAGATATTGACCTGAGTTGGGAAGCGTTCGCGCAGCTCCTCGGTATAGGCCATGGACTCAGAGTTTCGACCCAGATAGATGAGCCGCCAAGGAGTATTGCGCGCCTGCAGTGCTTCAATCATGGGCAGCATTGGCGTGATGCCAATACCACCGGCAATCAGCAGGCAGGGGCGCTCGCCTTTGGTTAGCCTGAAATTGTTGCGAGCAGTACTGACCCAGACGCTCGTACCAGGCGTTAGCTGGCGGTGAATCATCGAAGAACCACCACGTCCAGAAGCTTCCCGTTTTACTGCGATGCGCCAATGGTTTGGATCTTCGAGGCTACCGCACAGGGAATACTGTCGCACCAAACCGTCGCTCAATTTCAGGCTTATATGTGCACCGGCCTCCCATTGCCCTATGGCACCTGCAGGCCGCGCAATGCTCAGTTCGACAATGTCGTGCGTGAGTTCGCGTCGGGCGACCACCTGTGCCTCGAGCCACTGCTCAGTCGGCGCTCGGGCGATGGGGAGTTTGGCGTTCCAGGGTTGGCGATGGCTGTCTAGCACGTCCCAGGCGAACGGTGTTTCGATCAATGCGCGGACCTCGCGCATCGGGAAATATTGGCGTTCCTCGTAGGGGATGGCCAGGCGCAAGCCAGGGAGCCGCTCGTTGATCACGCGCATCTCCACCTTGAGAATCAGCCGCGCGAGTGGGGCACCCAAACAGGCGTGAATGCCTTGGCCGAAACCGATGTGTTGCGAAGTGGACTGCCGGGTGGCGGCAAATGCTTCGCCATCAGTGAAGTGACATTGATCCCGGTTGGCCGATGCGTAAGCCAGAAACACTTCGTCACCCGGTTGCAATGTCTGCCCCGAAAGCACCACCGGTTTTGTAACGCGCCGAGGCATGCCGGTGATAGGCGCCTCAAAGCGCAGTGCTTCTTCGATGGCCTGTACCCGGCTTGCATCATCGTGTTGCGCAGCTTCGTAGCGCCCCGGTTCTGACAACAGGTGGGCAAGGGCCATGACGATCAGATTGGCGGAGGTCTCGTGCCCGGCAAGCATCAACCCTGGGAACAGCGAGAGCATTTCAAAATCGCTCATCGGCGCCTCGCCACTGTCGCGAGCATTCCACACATGGCTGATCAGATCATCACGGCGGTCATGCCGGCGCTGCTCGATCACTGCCGAGATGTGTTCGTGCATTTCAATCAATGCAGGCGCGCGTGCTTCTGAAGGGCCTGTGAAAAACTGCAGTGCGTTATAAAAACGCTCCGAATGGTCAGGGTCGAGCCCAACGATATGGCTGATGACTTTGAGCGGCAACGGCGAGGAAAGCCGTGCGCGAAGGTCTATTGAGCCCAGCGCGTAGAAGTCGTCGATCAGCGCATGTGCCTGCGCTTCGATCCAGGGCTCGTAATGGGCCAGGCGACGCGGCATGAAAAAGCTGTTCACGGCTTTGCGCAGGCGATCGTGGGTCGGGTTGTCGTGCCCGATCAAGGTCCCTCTGTCCGGCACTTTGCCGTCGAGGACCCGTTGCAGCTCTGGCGGCATTTGCGGGACGGTGGGCAACGACGAGAATGTTTCGGGGTCGTGCAGGGCTTGAACCACATCCTCGTAGCGCGAGACGATCCATTTGTTCATCGTCGCGCTCCAGGTCAACCCGGGCGCTTCGCGGACTGTGGAGAAGTCTTGCCAAATTTTCGATGGGTCGGAAAACGGGCACGTGCTCATGTTGTTGTCTCTCTTGAGTTTTGGCAGGCGTGTAGCAACACGGATAACCAGAACTTACATTCTAATTTCAAAAGCGACAACGTTGACTTTTAGCACGGTGTTATACACCGCAACCGCTATGAGCAGGGCAGGAAGCGGGTCAAATCTGTTCCATTTCAATGCGTAGAAAACCGAGACACATGGTACCGAGGTCTTTCTTCAACTGTTCCCAGTCGCCCTCGCCAGACGCCTCGATTGCCGAGCCAAGGCCGAGGAATCGCGCCAGGGCGGCATAGGTGATCGAGTAGCACGCCGCTACCGCATGGACCGGGTTCGGGTGGCGGATATCCGCGCAACACTCCAGCAACAGGCTCTGAAAACTATGGGCCGCTTTCATCGAGCTGGCTTTGCCGCAACTGGCTACCTGCTTGTCGTCAGCACGGCTCATCAGTGGCCGCAGCAGGCTGCTGTGGGCCTTGAGGTGTTCAGCCAGTGTGTCCACCAATGTCGGCACACGCTTTTCCAGAGGCAGGTTTTGCGAGCGTACCGCGCTGATCAGGGCTGCCCACTCGGCATCCACTTCGGCCAGAACGTTTGTCATCACCGCCAGAAACAAATCGTCTTTGCCTTGGAAGCGGGCGTAGATCGAGCCTACCGATACCCCTGAGCGCTTGCTGATCGCAACGATCGTGAGCTGCTCGAAAGTACCGTCGCGCAACAGCTCGCGCGAAGCGCTCATCAGTCGTTCGAGTGAAGCACGGCTGCGATCTTGCTTGGGTTGCTTGGCGCCAGGCGCAATGGACATGGATCTGCCTCTGATTGAAATTGAAATGTCGATTTTAACCGCTCTACCAGCGGTTGTGGCGGCAAGGGCTATCAAATATGGGGTGTGTACGTATTGACGGTCATTGGGTGAGGTGCTAGGGTTGCAATTAATAGAACTAAGATTCTATTTAGTGGATTCGCTAGCTCAGGGCGGCGAAAGCTGATGCCTTTTTCTTGATCCGTATACGGAGCAATACTGCGCCCATTTTATAGAAGTAGGGTTCTAGTTCTAAAAATTACAATAAGGATCTCACTATGCGTTTTTCTGTGTTTCTCGTAGGCCGCTCAACGGCCGCTGAAGAAGACAAGGCGGTCATGGACGCGCTGACCGAGCATGCCTGCCAGGCCGAGTCGCTGGGTTATGACGCCGTATTCATGCCCGATCACCACTTCACCGGCTATGCGCCGATGTCCAGTGACCCGTTCATGTTCGCCGCCTTCCTCGCCAGCCGCCTCAAGCGCATCCATTTCGGCATGTCGGTGACAACCGTGCCATTGCACCATCCGGTGCGTTTCGCCGAGCGCGTAAACCTGCTCGATCAACTGACCGAAGGCCGGTTGCTGGTGGGCATCGGCAGCGGCACCACGCCGGAAGAAATGATCGGCTTTGGCGTGAATTACAAAGACGCCTCGGCACTGGCGCAGGAAAACCTCGACCTGGTTCAGCGGCTCTGGGAGAAGAGTATCGAGGATGAGCCAATCACCTTCGAAACCAGCCACTACAAAGGTGCCGTGGTGCAACGCATCGTGCCCACGGCCTTCCAGCGCCCGTTCAACCGCATCATGCCGGTGGCGCTGCGAGAAACCAGCATGCAGCGCGCTGCCGACATGGGCTGGCCGGCATTCATCCCGTCATTTACCCCGCCAGTACCGGCCAGTGCCGAACCCTTTGAACATCTGACTCGCTACTTCACCCGATACCGTGATGCTTTGATGGCGGCGGGGCATTCGCAGCAGGTGGTCGAGCATTGCCTCTCGTGGACCACCCATACCTACCAATGCGTGCACATCGCCGAAACCGACGAGCAAGCTGAAGAAGAGTTGCAGGTGATCCTAAAGGCTTACAAGCGGGCCATCGACCGCGAATACGAATTCAACAAGCGAGCCGAGCAAATCAGCGGTGTTCAGTTGCACCCGCACCCCGATTGCTTCAGCCGCGAATGGATCAAGACCTGGTGCCTGCACGGCAGCCCGGACACCGTCGCAGCGGAACTGGAAAAACACCGTCAGTTGGGTATCGGCAACGTGCTCATGGGGTTCACCAACGGCCCTCTGACCGAAGAGCGCGTGCGTTATGGGCGTCAGTCCATGGAGCTGTTCTCCAAGCACGTCATGCCGCGTTTCAAGTAACAGTAGGAGCACATCGCCATGCGCCAGAACAACAATAATCAGGGGCCTTTGATCGTCGGTATCGGCGGTACTACGCGGCCCGACTCCAGCACCGAGCGCGCCCTTGCCTGCGCGTTGCAGCATGCCCAGCAATGCGGTGCCCGCACGCAGATGTTTGGCGGCGCGCAGCTGGCTCAACTGCCGGCGTTCAACCCCGAGGACAGCTCACGCACCCCTGGTCAGCGCGCGCTGATAGAAGCTGTGCGCCAGGCGGACGGCATCATTCTGGCAACCCCTGGTTATCACGGCGGCGTTTCGGGCCTGGTGAAAAACGCGCTAGATCTGCTGGAAGACCTGCGTGACGACACCCGTGTGTACTTTGATGGACGAGCAGTGGGCTGCATCGTCACGGCGGCTGGTTGGCAGGGGTGCAACACCACGCTGGGTGCGCTGCGTTCGATCGTGCATGCCATGCGCGGTTGGCCTACGCCGCTGGGGGTGACGCTCAACACGGCGGGCGTGAAGTTGTTCGACAGCACCGGGCGTTGTACCGATGAGCGGGTGGAGCAATCACTGAATCTTCTGGCCGAGCAGTCGCTGGCCGCACCTGTCTGTGCCGTGGCGGTGGGGCTGCAAAATGCTTGCTGAGATCACCACGCTGAGCTTTGCCGAAAAGGTCGAGTTCACCGCTGGGGCAGACATGTGGTCGACGTTCGCCTCCGAGCCATTTGGCCTGCGTTCGCTGCGCATGGCTGACGGCCCGATGGGCGTTACCGGCGGGCGCGTGGATGAGCGCGACGTCGCCCTGCTGACCCCATGCGGGCTGTCGCTGGCTGCATCGTGGGACGCCGACCTGGTTCGGCGGGTGGGCGAGGTGATTGGTGACGAAGCGCTGCGCATGGGCGTTCAGGCGTTGCTGGCGCCCAACTTGAATCTGATGCGCAGCCCGCTGGCAGGCCGCGCATTCGAATTGTTTGGTGAAGACCCGCAACTGATTGCGCAACTTGGCTGGGCCTGGGCTCAGGGCGTGCAGCAAAAAGGCGTGGCGGCGGTACTCAAGCACGTGGTGTGCAACGATTCGGAAACCGACCGGCGCAGCATGAATGTCGTGGTCGATGAACAGGCCCTGCGCGAGGTGTACTTCAAGCCCTTTGAATATGCAGCGCGCCGCGGCGCCTGGGCGATGCTGACGGGTTACAACAGGGTCAATGGCCAGGCATGCGCTGAGCATGGCCAGGTTTTACGTCAGTGGCTTAAAGGCGACCTGGCCTGGGATGGCCTGTTGATGTCTGACTGGTTCGGTACGCAGGATGGCATTGCCAGCCTGAACAACGGGCTGGATCTGGAGATGCCTGGCCCCGCCCGGCACATGGGCGTAGCTTTGTTGAACAACGCTGACCGGCAAGCAGTAGAAGAGGCGCGTTTAGACGATGCGCTCGAACGCCTACGTCGGCTGGATGGGCGTGCGCGGCCGGCGCACCGCCACGACCCATCAGACGCCGCCACTGCCCGGCGGCTCGTGGTATTGGAAGAGGCGGCTGCGGCGGGTATGGTCTTGCTACGCAATGAAGGCGACCTGTTGCCCTTGAGCGCTGATGCCAAGGGCCTGCTGGCGGTGATCGGGCCAAATGCGATCAACCCCTGCTATCAGGGCGGCACGTTCGCCAAAGTCGCGCTGGCCGATGATGTGATCACACCCCTCGAAGCCTTGCGCAGCAGCGGTAGGCCGATCGCTTATGCCCAAGGTGCCTTGGCCGATCACCGGATACCCCCGATCACTGACCTGGAGCTGTTTTGTCAGGACGGACAGCCAGGTTTGCATGTCGAGTTCTTTGCGCCAGGTGCTTCTGAGCCTTGTCATACCGAAGTGCGCCATGCGAGTTCGTTGATCTGGTTCAAGGACATGCCCGGTATCGGTTCACTGCTGGGGTTGCAAGGGGTAGGGCAGGTTAAGGTCACGACTCGCTTCGTGGCCCGTGAAAGTGGCGAGCACCGTTTCTACTGGGGTGGGACGGGGCACGTGCAGCTGATGCTGGGTGGCGAGTTGCTTGGCGCTTTCGATGGCGCCGCCGTTGATGGCGATATTATGGGTAAGCTGATGCAGGCGCCTCACACCACGGCGTCGATCGAGTTGCAGCAGGGTCAGGAAGTCATTGTGTGCCTGACCATGGAGGTTTCCCGAAGCCTGGCCCATGGCCTGTGGCTGGGCTGCCAGGAGCCAGCCTGCAACAATCTGCTGGTAGAGGCCGTGGCGCTGGCCGAAGCCGCTGAAGAGGTGCTGCTGGTGGTCGGCGAAACCGCAGATGCGGGCCTTGAGAGCGTCGATCGGGCCACTACCCGCCTGCCCGCAGCGCAAGAGCAATTGATCCGCCGCGTCTGCGCCGTGAATGCCCGGACAACGGTAGTGCTCAACGTCGCTCATCCGGTCGATATGGAATGTTTGCAGGACGCCGCAGCGGTCATTGTCGCTTGGTATCCGGGACAGCAGTTCGGGCCTGCGTTGGCCAGCGTTCTGTTCGGCCAGCGCGAGCCTGGAGGGCGCCTGCCGGTGACCTTCGCCCGGGATGAAGCCGACTACCCGGTTTGGTCCCTGACGCCTGCTGCCAATGGCGACCTTGCTTACCACGAAGGCTGGTGGGTGGGTTACCGCAGCTTTGTCGCGCGCGACACCCACCCGTCGTTCAGCTTCGGTTACGGCCTCGGCTATGCGCGGTTTGCCTACACACCTGGCGCTGTCCAAGGGCAGCGAGTGGATGAACTGGAAATTTCGCTAGCGCTGCGCAACGTGAGTGCGCGTGCGGGCAAGGACGTAGTGCAGCTGTATCTGCTTGAACCACCCGCTGCCAATGAGCCAGTGCGCCTGTCGCTGAAAGCGTTCGCTGCTGTGTTTCTGGAACCAGGTACCGAGCGGCATGTTCGGCTCACACTCGATGCGGACGCATTCAAGCGTTGGGACAGTAGCAAGGGCCAGCATGTGTTGATCCCCGGACGCTATCAGGTTCAGGTTGGCCACGCCGTGGATGACACGTTGATTCAACACACGTTGGTCGTAGGGCCTCAGGGGGAGGTAGACGTTCTTCAAAACTGAGAATTAAAAAAAGCCTGCGTGTGATCCGCAACAAAAACAATAGGCACCTGTTCAACGGTGCCAGGAGTCGATCATGTCTAACGCTGTTCCTAGCACCCAGGGCCCGTCTGCCGAGCGTAAAGCCGGTGCGGCCCAAGCGCTGATACTGGTATTCACCACGCAACTGCCAATCATGGGGCTGCTATCGCTGATCCCTATCATCCCCTTGTTGTTGCAACAGTTCGGTAGCCACCCTGAAGCACGCTTCCTGATTCCATTGCTGATTACCGCGCCGAGTGCGTGCATTGCACTGTTGTCGCCGCTGGCGGGGTGGTTGGCCGACCGCCTTGGCAGGCGTCGTCTGTTATTAGCGGCGGTGTTAGGTTACGGGATATGCGGCTTTGCGCCGTACTTCTTGAATGATCTTGTGCCCATCATCATTAGCAGATTTGGCCTGGGGATCACCGAAGCGGTGATCATGACGGTAGCCAACACCTTGATGGGAGACTTCTACCCGCCTGAGCCAAGACGCAAATGGCTGGCGGTGCAAAGTGCCGTGGGTTCTCTTTCAGGCACCACCTTGATGTTCCTTGGCGGTGTATTGGGTGGCTTTGGCTGGCAAGGGCCATTCCTGCTCTACTTGCTCGCCTTCGTGGTGTTCGTGCTGCTGCTGTTCTTCACCTGGGAGCCGGTAGCCCACCGCGAGACTTCCACTATTGCAGGAAACAATCGCTTCCCCGTGCATCAAATGTGCATTATCGCCTCGGTGACGCTGTTCTGTGCGGTTCTCTACTACGTCGAGGTGCTGCAGGTCAGCCAGGTGTTCCACCTGTTGGGTTTGACCAACCCGGCGGATATTGGCACCGCGGGTGCTATTGCTGGGCTCGGCGTGCCGCTGGGGGCGTTGCTCTTCGCGAAGTTGTCGAAACAAGACATCAATGTGCATGTGATCGCTGTGATGCTGCTGTTTGCCATTGGCCTTATCGGTTTGGGGCAGGCTAGCACGGTGCCTTGGGCCGTGGCGGCCGCGTTTGTCGCCCAGGTTGGCTGCGGCATGTTGATACCGGCCTTGATCAACTGGTGCCTAGGCAGCCTGAGTGCGCAGCACCGTGGTCGTGGGGTGGGTATTTGGACCGGGGCGTTTTTCATCGGCCAGTTCGTCAGCCCGTTTACCGTCACGCTGCTGGCCTCTGCACTGGGTGGCTTGGCGACAGCGATCGTTGCGTTGGGTGGTGTTTCGGCGGTTGCACTACTGGTTGCCTGGCTGCTTCCTCGAAATCTGCGTCAGCCCTCCACACTAGCAAGTTGATCTGAAACTTATATTCCGCTGCCTGCATGCAGGTGGCGGAGTTATGCGTGCGCCTCAAATCTAGCGTTATCTGAAAACAAAAAAAGGATAGAAGTCATGCAGTGCTCGAAAGTCCTGTTTACCTTGCTGTGTTTTGCAACTTGTCCTGTGGCCTTTGCAACTACACCGATGGCGGCTGAGAGTAAGGCGAGCCCGGGTAACTTGCCACAAAGCGCCTTGCCTATTTTCGAGGACAATTGTCAGGCTTACGCCAAGTACACCCCACGAACGGAGGCAGTACTGCGACAGACCCAGCCTTGCGACACGATTTCCCCCGATTTGCTCGGGCTTCGCTCGATGCTGGCCGAGCACGGTATGGGCCTGGTCATAAACGTGATGCCGAACTTCCGTTATGACGTTCTTGGTCATGATGAGAAACCGCAGTTGTATAACGGACAAAACCCAACGTTTCGTCAGTCGACGGGCTTTAAACTGACTTATGATTTGACTCGCATGGGTTGGGGCGGCGATGCGCAGTTTGTGTTGGGCGGGACGTGGGAGTCGGGTAACTACGAAGCCGGAAATCCAAATTTTACGACTATGTCTAGCTTCGCCATCAATCAACGTTTTTACGACGGTCGTCTGGAACTTCAATACGGTTATTACAACCTGATCCGCGAATATTACGGCATGGTGCTGGGCGGTAACTCCTCGGCGGCAGCACTGGGCCCGACCAGTGTGATCCCGGTGCAGGTTGGCCTATCACTTTTCACACCTAGCCCTGCATTTACCGTGGGTATCAAGGACGCCAGCAAGCGTTGGTATAACCGCGCCTCGGTTGCGCGCAGTGCCAGCCCTAACCGCTTCCAATACGACCTCGATGAGAACCCGACCGGCTTCGAAATCAAGGTAAAGGGGTCACGTGCACTGGTGGTGGATGAGATTGGCTACAAGGTCGACGCAGGTGCCAATCAGCGAGCATTCTGGGCAAGGGCAGGTGCAATCTACAATACCAGTCACTACAGCGACCTTCGCAACGGTGGTATGACCGATAGCAACTATGGCGGGTACGCAGCGGTTACTCAGCAAGTGACGCAGCCGAACAATGCAGGTCCGCGTGGCTTGTACTTGGATGCGAAGGTCAACTATGCACCGGAAGACCGCAACCTCTACACCAAGGACTTTCAAGTCACCACCTTTTACATCGGACCGTTCAAAAGTCGCCAGCGCGACATGGCGTCTATCGGTTTCACCCGTAGCTACTTTAGCAAGTATGCGCACGACGCAGTGGAAGCCAACGGCGGTGATGCCGAGCGCGTCTCCACGGCGTTGTCGTTGTCCTATGCCGCGCAGATGACCCGAGGTGTGTATTGGGTTAACGGCTTGACCTACCAACAAGGGCCGACCTTCGCGCCCGCACGTGATGATGCATTGATCTTCCAAACAGGTCTTAACCTGTCGTTCTGAGGCGCCTGAATGAAACACACCATCATCCTGCTGTTGGCCGGGCTGAGTATGCTCGGCCCGCTGGGCATAGATATGTACCTGCCGGCGATGCCTTCGATCAGCGAGCAACTAGACGCAGCGCCTTGGCTAATCCAGCTGTCGTTGAGTATCTATCTGGTTGGCCTGGCAGTCATGGTGCTGGTGTATGGCGCGCTTTCCGACCGTCTTGGGCGGCGCCAGGTGCTGTTGTGGTCCACGGGCACATTTACTTTGTGTTCGCTGGCTGTGGCGTGCTCAATGAATGCAGAGCAACTACTGTTGTTTCGCATTTTTCAGGGCCTTTCAGCGGGTGCTGGGGGCGTTGTCGGGCGGGCGATGATTCAGGACTCGCTGCAAGGCGCGGCGGCGATGCGTGCTATGTCCCAGGTCATCATGGCGTTCGTGCTGGCCCCTGCTTTTGCTCCGCTGATTGGCGGCTATCTACTCGATGCGCTGGGCTGGCGGGCCATTTTTCTGGCTCAGGCCGGGTTTGGCGCTGTGTTGTTCATCTGGGCAAGGCTGCAGCTTGTCGAAACGTTGAAACCCGAACAACGCGCCCGGCTAAGCCTGCGCGCACTGGGCGCGAACTACTTGGTCATAGCCAGTGACCTGCGCTTTCAGGCCATGGCGGTCACCAGCAGCCTGACGTTCATGGTGTTTTCACTCTACATCGGCGCAGCCACCTGGTTTGTGCTGGACGTGCTGGCGCTGCAGGTGACCCAGTTCGGCTGGGTGTTCATGCCATTGGTGGGGGGGGCCATGTTTGGCTCCGCCTTCAGTGCGCGACAGGCGTCGCGCTGGTCGCGCAGCCAGCAACTGCGGGTGGGCTACGCGCTGCTGCTGGGCGCCAGTGCCTGCAACCTTGCTTACTTCATGCTGACCGACACCCCCGAGGTCCCCTTCGCGGTGCTGGCGCTGGGGAGCGCGAGCTTTGCTTTTGGCTTGGTCATGCCTTGTATCAGCTTGCTGGCGGTCGAGCGCCATGCCAGTTATCGAGGCATGGCCAACTCACTGCTGTCGTTCGAACAAACGCTGTTTTTCGCCTTTGTTACCGCATTTTTCAGTCCGGCCCTGGCGCCGAGCGCAACTGCACTGGCTAGTGCGTTGTTGTTCGGTGTGCTGCTAAGCGTTGGCATCGTGGCGCGCGCGGGTGCGTTTCGCCGGCCTTTCGCTCAAGCCTCGGCCACTCACTCATGACCCTTTGCACACGTTGCAAATCACCGGGAGCTTCTGGCTATGAAATTGGCAACCCTACGAGATGGTACCCGTGACGGCTGTTTGCATGTGATCTCCACAGACCTTACGCGCATGGCCAGCGCTGCGGATATCGCCCCCACCTTGCAACTGGCCCTGGACCGCTGGAGCCTGGTAAGCCCCGCGTTGCAGGCGCGTTATCAGGCGCTCAATGCGGGCCTGGTGGCAGGTGCCGCGGTGTTTGACCCATCCCAGGCCATGGCCCCGCTGCCGCGAGCTTGGCAGTGGCTGGACGGCTCGTGTTTTCTCAACCATGCCGACCTCATGCAACGCGCCTATAAGCTGGAGCCCATTGATGGCATCGAGACCACTGCGTTGATGTACCAGGGGGCGGGTGATGATTTTCTCGGCGCGATGGATGACCTGATGCTGCCGAACGTCGCCCATGGCATCGACTTCGAGGGGGAATTTGGTGTGGTCGTTGGTGAGGTGCCCATGGGCTGCTCGGCCGCCGAAGCACTTGGCCATATCCGCCTGTTGGTGCAGCTCAACGATGTGAGCTTGCGCGCGCTGGGCCCGCGTGAAATGAAGACCGGTTTCGGCTTCGTCCAAGCCAAGCCATCGACAAGCTTTGCCCCTGTGGCGGTCACCCCGAACGAACTTGGCGAAGCCTGGCACGAGGGACGGGTCCACTTGCCGCTGCATGTGCAGTGTAATGGCGCCTGGTTCGGCCATCCCCACGGCGCGCACATGCATTTTGGCTTTCATGAATTGATCGCCCATGCCGCGCTCACTCGGCGCTTGAGTGCGGGCACGGTGTTGGGTTCTGGCACGGTGTCCAATGCCGATCGCAGCGTTGGCTGCGCCTGTATCGCCGAGCGCCGCGCCATAGAAATGATTGAGCATGGTGCCCCTCAGACCCCCTTCATGGGCTATGGCGACTGGGTGCATATGGAGGTACTCGGCCTGGATGGCCAGCCGGTGTTCGGTGCGATCAATCAACAGGTCGTTCCCAGCAGTATCTGACAGCCCCGCATGCTTTCCAACTTCGTTAAAGGACCTACCCCATGACGCTGACTGGCAAACGTCGTTTTCTCGATCTATCCGTGACCCTGGACAACAACCCCTACACTGACCCACCGCCGTTATTGCCTCATATCGACTACATGGATCATCAACAAGGTTGGCCCGAGATGGCCGCCATGTTCCCTGGTTTGACGCTCGATCAGTTGCCTGGCAATGAATCCTGGGCAGCGGAGAAGTTGACCATCACGACGCACAGCGGCACCCACATGGACGCGCCCTGGCACTACGCCTCGACCACCGACGGGGGCAAGCCGGCGTTCGGTATCGATGAGCTGCCTTTGGAGTGGTGCCTGCAGCCAGGTGTGAAGTTGGATTTTCGCCATTTGCCCGATGGGCACGTGGTGACAGCGGCGCAAGTGGAGGCAGAACTGCAGCGCATTCAGCATGACTTGCAGCCGCTGGATATCGTGCTGGTGAACACGAGGGCAGGCGCGCTTTTCGGGCAGCCTGGCTACCTGGATGCTGGGGTCGGCATGGGGCGCGAAGCGACGCTTTACCTGTTGGACCGGGGTGTGAAAGTGGTAGGGACTGACGCCTGGAGCTGGGATGCACCTTTCAAATACACCCGTGAGCGCTTTGCTGAAAGCGGTGATGCTTCGCTGATCTGGGAAGGGCACAAAGCAGGCCGCGACGTTGGTTATGGTCAGATGGAAAAACTGGCCAACCTGTCGCAATTGCCGGCCAATGGTTTTTTGGTTTCTTGTTTCCCTTACAAGATCAAACACGCGTCGGCGGGGTTTGTACGGGCGGTGGCGATATTCGAGGAATGAAGATCAGGATCGTTATTACACTACAGACCGCATTAGTCAGTTGTGCAGCTGAAATTCTAATAATAAAGGGGAAGTGAAAATGCTATCGCGTCGAAACTTCAACTGGGCATTTTGCGGGTCGATGATCTTGTTGTCTGGAACTGCCTTTGGTGCATCCTTTCGGACGGTGCCGCAGCGAGCCTCTGCTCGTATCATTGTGGATAATGATTTTGCTGGCGACCCGGATGCGCTCGTGGCATTGGCACACCAGTTATTGACGCCCAAGACGCGTACTGTCCTCTGTACCTCGTCTGCGCTGAACCCAAAAATGTCGGGCAGTGTGCCAGCAGATCGTTCCGCTGCTGTCGGTCGCGATATTGCCGTTGAATTAATCGAACGGGCGAAAATAGTCAGCCCACCGCGGGTTGAGGTTGGGTCCAGAAAGATTTAATCTGGCCAGCCCGGAAGTCAGTGCTGCAGCTAAAGCTATCGTTGAAGAAGCTATGCCAGATGACCCCCTGCCTCTTTAGATTACATGTGGCGGCCCACTCACAAATGTGGCAGCGGCGCTCCGGTTAAATCCTGAGATCGCGAAACGAATGACTCTGATTTGGATTGGAGGTGGTAGCTACCCTCACTGCGGGTGGGAATATAATTTAGCAACCGATGTAGCTGCGGCGCGAATTGTTATTGAGCAGTCGATGATTCCGATCTGGCAAATTCCGCAAAACGCTTATCGTCAGATGCAGTTCTCTGTTGCTGAGCTGCAGGATCGGATGCGGCCAATTTCAGACTTCAGCGCTTGGATTTATGAAAAGTTTACCAATCCCCCCTCATTTGTAGACATCGGCGGCGCATGGCCTCCAGGTGACAGTCCCACCGTGCTCCTTAGCGCTATTTCTCAAGAAAGTAGTCAATATAAAGAGCGCCCAGCCTTGCGAATCGAAACGGATGGTAGTTACGGCGAGCCAGTGGGTGATGGGCGGATGGTACGGGTTTATGAGCAGCTTGACGCACGGCTCACATTTGAGGACTTCCTATCGTTGATGCGTATCCATGCGACAAAGGGATGAAGCGTTAGTACAAGACTTTGGCTAAGGCCAAGCCTGTTTTGCAGACTTGGCCTTAGCCGTTCAGATCAATCAATGCTTCGCAGGTGGCCCGCCCGGCGCCCATTTCTCTTGATGGCTGAACAGGAAATATGAATCGCCCCTGGTTTCGTAGACACCTCCAAGCCTCATAATGAGGCCCAAATAGGAGGTGCCATGAGTCGTCAGC